>JAMONN010000219.1 GCA_027065775.1 Flavobacteriaceae bacterium
GCCAAATTTAATAAGCAGTAAAAATTAAAATGAGTTATAAGAAATGTTAAAGAGTAAACCTTATTATGAACTTAAATGCCTTATATGGTAAAAGAGAACGCCAAATTTAATAAGCAGTAAAAATTAAAATGAGTTATAATAAGTTAAAGAGCAAACCTTACATGAACTTAAATGCCTTAAATGGTTAAAAAGAGAACGCCAAATTTAATAAGCAGTAAAAATTAAAATGAGTTATAATAAGTTAAAGAGCAAACCTTACATGAACTTAAATGCCTTATATGGTTAAAAAGAAAACAATTTTATTAATTTTGTATGATGTTAAAAAACAAATTTTCAAAATTTAAACTAGAAGTTGGTACAGACGAAGCAGGTCGAGGTTGCCTTGCTGGACCAGTTGTGGCAGCAGCGGTTATTTTACCAAAAAATTTCAAGCATAAATTGTTAAATGATTCCAAACAATTAACACATAAACAGCGAGAAATATTAAGACCTTACATAGAGAAACATGCTTTAGCATATGCAGTTGCTTTTGTAGATGAAAAAATAATTGATAAAATTAATATTTTACAATCTTCTATTTTAGCCATGCAAACTTCTATTGGTAAACTTAAAATAAAACCTGATTTTATTATTGTTGACGGTAATAAATTTAAACCGTATAAAGATATTCCGTATGAAACCATTGTAAAAGGTGATGCTAAATATAAAAGTATTGCGGCAGCATCGGTTTTAGCAAAAACATATCGTGATGATTTTATGGTTAAAATAGGAGAGAAGCACCCTGAATATTTTTGGTCTAAGAATAAAGGTTATCCTACAAAACAACATAGAGATGCAATACGCGAATTTGGTATTACTAAATATCATCGTAAAACATTTAGGTTGTTACCTACTCAGTTGTGTTTAGATTTGTGATTTGTTAGATTAAAATTTAACATGCTCGGTTCCTATTATATAAAATCTTCTAAACTAATATTCACTGCTACTACATCTCGTTTGTATTCATTTTCAAAAATAGGATGATTGGTAATAAATGTGGTAAAAACCTGTTTTTTTGTTTTGGTGTGTTCAATAAAACGTTGCTTTCTTTCTGTCAATTCCTTAGCGTATTTTTTATCAATTTTAAATGAGGCAGCATAATATTTGATTTCACAAAGGTTTATTACAGCATCATTTCTATCGATTATTAAATCTATCTGAAACCCTTTTTCATACTTATTACCTTCTATTCTTAAACTCGATATCTTAGTAAAAACAGCTGCGATGCCTAATGCTTTTTTTATGGAATCTATATGATTAAAACACAGTAATTCAAAACTATAACCAGACCAAATTTTATAAGTTTGACTTGCTGCTAATTGTGACCACATTCCGTTAGTATAATTTGAATTTGGTTTTATAAACTTATGATAGAAAATAGAATATTCATCATTTAATTTATAAATAACACCTCTTTTTTTACGGTTAAAAGGTATAAATTCTTTAATAAACCCAGATTGAAGTAAGTCATCTATTGTACGATTATATGGTCCGCCAGTTTTTATTTTTGTGTTTTTAATAATTTCATTTCGTGTTAAACCCGATTTTGTATTTGCTAAAACCTTCACAATAGCTTCATGATTCTCTGCATTTTTAAATAAGGCTTTATATAAATTCTGATATTCATTTTTTAATTTTCCATCATTAAAAAAACATAATCGTTCTATTGCAATCGTGCTACTTTCGCCTCTTTTAAGTTGTTCTAAATAATATGGAATTCCGCCTAAAATCATATAATATTTAACTAACTCATGTAGTGTGAGTTTAAAATTAAGATGCTCGAAAAACGCCTTAGTTTCCGTTAAATTAAACGGTTTTAGATTTATTATCTCTGTAATTCTATTATGTAAACCGCCTTTATCGTTTATTATTTTTTTAGTAATCCATGAAGTCGATGAACCACAAACAACCAAAATAAAATGTTTTTCTTTAGATAAATAATCATTCCATAAATGTGCTAAAAATTGCAGAAATTTTGATTTAGGTGTAACAACCCAAGGTAATTCATCTAAAAATATTACTTTTTTAGTTTTTTTATCTAAACTTGTTAAATATTTTTTTAATTCTAAAAATGCATCTTGCCAATTTGTAAATTTATTTTCCTCAAGATTATTTTTTTCCGAAAGTTTAGATGCAAAGTTTTTTAATTGCGATTTTAAATCTGCATGTTGTATTCCTGTAAGCCTAAAGCAAATGTCATTTGAAAAAAAAGTGTCAATTAAATAGGTTTTTCCTACACGTCTTCTACCTGTTACTGCTAAAAAAGAGGATTTATTTACCTTTAATAATTCTTTCAGTTTTTTTTGTTGATTTTCTCTTCCTATCATGTTGCTGTTTATTAAATTTTCAGTCTTAAAAATGAATAGTACCTTTTACTCTTTCTTATGATTGCTAAACAAATATACTATTATAAATGTATTTATCTATGTATTTTTAGCATGAAAAAACAAAAATAAAATAAATTCTACGTATAAATGTATTTATGTACAAGTAAAATAGAAATAAATACATTTATAAAAAAGATAATAATTATGCTTTAATCGTATTTTTGTTTCGAAACCAAAGTTATGATTAAAGCAAAAGATTATACTATATATTTTGAAAAGGATAAATATAAACCATTAGAAAAATATTTTCTAGAAGAAGATTATTCCTCTGTATTTATTTTGGTAGATGAACATACAAAAACCCAATGTTTACCTATTTTTTTAACTAAAATACCTAAAGAATTAGATTATCATATTATAAGTATTACTTCAGGAGAGAACCATAAAAATATTGAAACTTGTATTTATTTGTGGCAAGAATTAACTAATTTAAAAGCGGATCGCCAAAGTGTATTAATAAATTTAGGTGGCGGAATGCTTACAGATTTAGGTGGTTTTGTTGCTTCTACATTTAAAAGAGGAATGCGTTTTATTAATGTTTCAACAACATTATTAGGTATGGTCGATGCTTCAGTTGGTGGAAAAACTGGTATTGATTTTAATAATCTAAAAAATCAAGTTGGCCTTTTTTCTAATCCTGAAATGGTAATTATTGATGTTAGTTATATAAAAACATTGCCTAAAAGGGAATTGCATTCAGGTATGGCGGAAATCATAAAATATGCTTTAACGTATGATGTAAATCTCTGGAAATCATTAAAAACTAACCCAGAACTTTCTACTATAAATCTTGAAAATTGGATTTATAGTTCTATAAAAATCAAAAACGAAATAGTTTTAAAAGATCCAAAAGAGCAAAATTTACGAAAAATCTTGAATTATGGTCATACAATTGGTCATGCAATCGAATCTCATTTCTTAGCATCTAAAACTAAAAAATCGTTAATTCATGGTGAGGCAATTGCCATTGGATTAATTTGTGAAACCTATATATCTAGTAAACAATTAAGTTTTCCTGAAAAGGAATTAGACGCACTAAAAAAAATAATAGATACCATATTTACTAGAGAAAATATTTTAGAATCGGATTATAAACATTTTATGGAATTGATGAAACATGATAAAAAAAATATTAATGGTAATATTCTTTTTACGCTAATTAAAAACATTTCGGAACATAAAATTAATTGTAAAGTTGAAAATGAATTGATAATTGAAGCATTAAATTTTTATAGTTTATAATATGCAAACTAGTTATACTTTAAAAGAATTGCCGGAAATTGCAGTTAAAATTATAAAAAATTCAAAACACAAAACGTTGTTGTTTCATGGTGAAATGGGTAGTGGTAAAACAACACTTATTAAAGAAATTATAAAGCAATTAGGTTATGATGGCAATGTAAGTTCGCCAACTTTTTCTATAGTAAATGAATATTTTGCAAATGAAAAAGATTTAATGTATCATTTCGATTTCTATAGAATTGAAGATGAAGAAGAAGCATTAGCAATTGGTATAGAAGATTATTTTAATAAAAACGCATGGTGTTTTATTGAATGGCCAAAAAATGTAGAAAATTTATTACCTTTAGACTCTGTTGAAATTCATATAGAAATTATTAACGAGCAAACCAGAAAATTAGAAATACTTTAAATTGTGTGTTCTAGGCTTTAAGCCCAAAACATATAGCCAAAAGTCTAAAGCAAAAACATGAGCGAACATTTTAGTCCTTTTAGTAAAGAAGAGTTAATGCCAAAACCAGAAATGCTTGAAATTAAAAAGCAAAAAGGCGAATTATTTATTGGCATACCAAAAGAAACTTGTTTAGAAGAAAAACGTGTTTGTTTAACTCCAGATGCAGTTGCAGCACTAACCACACATGGGCATAGAGTAGTAGTGGAAAGCGAAGCAGGCAAGTTATCTAATTTTGAAGATGTGGCATATTCTAATGCAGGAGCAAAAATATCGTATAGTACGGAAGATGTTTTTGCATGTAATATTATATTAAAAATTGAACCGCCATCATTAAAAGAAATTGAAATGATGAATCCGCAAAGTGTTTTAATTTCTGCATTGCAAATAAAGACCCAACAAAAAGAATATTTTGAAGCATTAGCGAACAAAAGAGTTACTGCTTTGGCATTCGACTTTATAAAAGATGAACACGGTTTGTATCCAATTGTTAAATCGTTGAGTGAAATTGCAGGTATTGCTTCCATTTTGGTAGCGTCTGAATTAATGAGTAATCGAAATAATGGTAATGGTTTAATTTTAGGTAATATTACTGGGGTTCCACCAAGTGAAGTAGTTATTTTTGGTGCAGGAACCGTTGGTGAATTTGCCGCTAGGTCTGCTTTAGGACTTGGTGCTTCCGTTAAAGTTTTTGATAATTCTTTAACCAAATTACGTGATTTACAACATAAATTGGGGCAACAAATTTATACTTCTACTATTCAACCTAAATACGTTCAAAAGGCATTAATGTGTTGTGACATTGCTATTGGCGCAATTAGAGGTAAGAGTAGATCGCCTGTCGTTGTCACGGAAGAAATGGTACAACAAATGAAATCGGGTGCTATTATAGTAGATGTTAGTATTGATCGTGGTGGTTGTTTTGAAACATCAGAAGTTACCACGCATAGTAAACCAACTTTTATAAAGCATGAAGTTATTCATTATTGTGTGCCGAATATTCCGTCGCAATACGCAAGAACTGCAACCTTATCTATAAGTAATATTTTAACGCCTTATCTTTTAAATATAGGTGAAGAAGGCGGTATAGAAAATGCGATACGTTTTGATAAAAGTTTACAAAAAGGAATGTATTTTTACCACGGAATTTTAACCAATAAACTAGTAGCAGATTGGTTTAATTTGCCATTTAGAGATATTAATTTGTTGTTATTTTAATAGAAATCGGAAGATTAAGAAGAAGAAAAACTAAGACAATCACAACAAAACAAAATCTGTGTAATCTGTGAGTTCTGTGTGACTAAAACAAATAAACTAAAATGAAAATAGACAAAGATTTACTAAAACGATTTAAACTTTTTGGTTCAGGAATGACTTTAGGTATTGTATTGCTGATTTTTTTCTTTAATGGAAAAAAATCTTCTTGTAATTGGTTTCCAAATGCAAGAGCCTTAGAATATATACGGAATAAGAATATAACATATTCGCCAGAATTAAATACGCAACTACAAAATAAATTAACAGATAGTTTAGATATAGCAAAACTTTTATTAGAAGGTAATATAGATTTTTCTAAAAGTAAACAACGCCAAAAACCCTGTCAAAAATATTGGATTGATGGCGTTGCTAAATCTAAAAAAGTAACCTTGCACATTAAAATTTGTGATTCGGTTGCTTTTTTGAGTAAATTAGATTTTAGAGAATAATTTTTCGATACCATTTGTGTTAGATGGTCTCGGAGCATTTGCGTTTACAATATTGCCTTGTGGATCTATTAATATAAAACGTGGTATGCCATTAATTTTATAACCGTTTGTGAAAGTTTTATCTTTACCTGCAAATAATTGTATGCCACCCATTTTTCGGTCTTTAATCATTTTTTTCCACTTTCCTTTGGCCTTTTCATTATCTACAGAAATACTCACAAAAGCAATGTTTTTGCTATGGTATTTTTTTTCTACTTTTTGTAGATGAGGTATTTCCTTTACACATGGTGGACACCAAGTTGCCCAAACATCTACATAAACATATTTACCTTTTAAATCATCTAATGAAGTTGTTGAACCATCGTAATTTTCATAATTAGTGAATTTTGGAGATGTAACAATAGCGACTTTTTTTGATGTATTGTCTTTTTGCTCTGTTTTAACTTCTGTTTTTGGTGTCGTTTCCGTTTTTTCTTTTTTACAAGAAGTTAAAAAAATAACTAGTAAAAGTGTGATAAATAATTGTTTCATAATTTGTTTGTATAATTTAATAATAAAAGTAGTCCTAATTTAAGAAATAACTTACAATTAGACCTTTTAATTTTTATAAGTTGTAATTTCGTTTAGATATATTTTACTTTGTTTTATTAAAATTTCTATTATTTCAATTTTTTTATTTTGGTTATAAAGAGAAAATATATTTTGTGAGTTAAATATATAATGAAATCATTAATTA
>JAMONN010000220.1 GCA_027065775.1 Flavobacteriaceae bacterium
AACATTACAAAACCAACGAAGTTATTCCGATGGAATTGGTAGAGAAAATAAAAAAAGCAGCCAATTTTATGGAAGGTATGACAACACTTAGACAATTAAGTTTTGGTTTGTTAGATATGAATTGGCATGCTGGCGAATCACCAGAGATAATTTCTTCTGTAAAAGATTTTGAATCTACTTCTTTTAAAGACACACGATTATATCCTGATGTAGAAGAGAATTGTATGAGTACCGCATTTTCACATATTTTTCAAGGAGGTTATTCTTCGGGTTATTATTCGTATAAATGGGCGGAAGTTCTAGATGCCGATGCTTTTGCTTATTTTAAAGAAAATGGTATTTTCAATAAAAAAATTGCTTCTAAATTCAAGGAAATCGTTTTGTCGCAAGGTGGCACACAAAACCCAATGGATTTATACATAAAATTTAGAGGTAAAAAACCAGACGCAAATGCATTGTTGAAACGCGCTGGACTTTTGTAATTTTTTTTAATATAGTTGTCCTGTGATTGAATAATTTTTTTAACGTTACAGTATAAGCAGTAATGGTTTAAAATACCTTACTTCGTATCGTAAAAATAGCACAATTTTTTGAATTTTACAATTCAAAAATAAAATGCAAAATTTGAAAAATTTTGTGGACTTAGTTTTGCAAAACCAACTTCGATTAAGCAATTAGTCATATTGTTTTTATTGATTGTTAGCAAACGTTTTTTATTTTGGCTTTAAATATTTTCATCAATTCAATTTTTTACCTCTCGGTTTTCACTCTTAAAATTATAATTCAGTAATATTATTGCAAATCCAAGACCAGATAAAAAAGAGAAATTACCAGAATCAAAATTTCCGTTTTGAGTAAAATAATTATACAGAAGAATAATGAATACAGTGCTAAATATCAACATTAATAAAACAAGAATCAAAATACTATACGGATTGGGTTTTACAAATAATTCAATATTTACTCCTTTATTTTCATTAGAAATTATCCCATTCGCTATCGGAAGTAATGAAAATCTATTATTTAAAACTCTTTTTAATTTAAAATAATTTTCATCTATTGTTCCAATAAAATAATCTTCCTGTTTTTTATATAATTTAGAATAAATTACTTTTTCCGAACGTATATTTTTTTTCAATATACAGAAAATCTCTTCCATTGAAAGTTCAGTAGTCAATCTAATATTTTCAATCGGAATTATTTTCATAAAGAATCACTTAATATTTTTTTGAGTTCGGATTCAATGTTTGCTAACATCAAGATATGGTCAGTTTCAATTAATTATATCAACTGTCAAAACCCAAATTTAGAACAAAAAAAGATAAAAAATCAAATAAAGTCAACAAACTTTTATGAAAAAAAGGTTTACAATAAAAAAGAGCAAAGACCATTTAAAGGTCTTCGCTCTTTTAAATTAATTCAAAAGAATCAAACAAAATATTTTTAGAATAAATATTTAATACCAAAGTTTAAGTCAAACATATCAAACCCAATAGTGAAATTATTTGTAGAGTCGATGTCAGCATCATAATCAGTAACGTTGTAACCTAAAGCACCAAATTTTGCTTCAATTGTCCATTTTCCACCAATGAAATAATCAACACCTGGTTGAATATTAATACCATAAGTATTTGCAGTATCATTAAAAGTTAAAGGTACGTTTGCTTCAGCAAAAACAAAGAATTTATCTGTAGCGCCCCAATATTTTCTAACGAAAGGCATTACAATAAAAGTATCAACAGAATCGGCATCACCAACTGTTGAAGACATATAACCTATAGCGCCACCAATAGTAACATCGGCAGATATAAAAGTACCAACTGCTGGTAAAATTTTAAATGAACTTGTGTCGGTTGCTTCATCATCTGTGTAATTTAATGCTGCTAAACCGTACCAAGCACCTTTTAATCCTTCTAATTTTTCCTCTTGTGCAAAAGAATTTGTAAACGTAAAAATAGCAATTGCGGCTAATAAAATAATTTTTTTCATAATATCTGTTTTAAAATTTATATATAATTATAGCACAAAATTACAAGTATTATGAGATAAAAATTATGATTTTTATCAGTTAGTAAAATAAATGTTTATTGCATAAAAAACCTCAAAATTTTAAAATTTATGAGATTTAATATTTTTGAAGTTTTACTATAAAAATTTATTTTGCTGCTGCAAAACGTCTTTCTACTTCATTCCAGTTAATTACATTAAAAAATGCTTGTACATAATCTGGTCTTCTGTTTTGATAGTTTAAATAGTATGCATGTTCCCAGACATCTAAGCCTAAAATTGGTGTGCCGCCAAAATCTGAATTTGGCATTAATGGGTTATCTTGGTTTGGCGTTGAACAAACTTCTACTTTTCCGCCTTTATGAACGCAAAGCCAAGCCCAACCAGAACCAAAACGCGTTCCTGCTGCTTTTGCAAAAACTGTTTTAAATTCATCAAAAGAACCAAAAGCAGCATCAATAGCATCTTTTAATTCGCCTGATAAACGTCCTTTATCTTCAGGATTCATAACTGACCAAAATAAAGAATGATTATAAAAACCACCACCATTATTTCTAACTGCACCGTTTTTCATATCTAAATTTTCTAAGATATCTTCAATAGATTTGTTTTCTAAATCGGTTCCTGCAATTGCATTATTTAAGTTATTTGTATAACCGTTGTGATGTTTTGTATGGTGAATTTCCATAGTTCTTGCATCTATATTTGGTTCTAACGCATCGTAAGCGTAACCTAATTCTGGTAATTTAAAAGACATAATTATTTTGTTTTTAGTTAATATTATTATCTATCACAAAGTTAAGTACAATTAATCTTATTTAGAATGATTTTTGATAATAATTATTTATAGTGGAATAAATAAAACCTAGATGACATGAATTTATTTATCATAACGAAAATTTAGACCTTGAAGGTTTTTAAAACCTTCAAGGTCTCTTATTTTATTGATATTTTTTTCAGATTTCAAAGAAAAGTGAGAGTATTTCTGTGAAATCTGTGAGTTCTGTGTTTCCATCACTTACTACGTTCTCCAACAAAATAATCTAATTTGTCTTGAAAAAGCACATTAAAAGTAGTTAAACTACCATAAATACGAGTTAAATATTGTTGTAAATCAATTTTTTCTTGATCGTCTAGATTTTTACTTGAATTTATTTTTTGTTCCATAACTCTAATTCGATCTCTAACCATTACAATTTTATGAAAAAAGGTATCGATTGGTATTTCTTTAGATTGGGTATTTGTGCCAGGTTCTAAAATCAATTTTCCGCCTTTCCATTTTTCTGCAATTCCTTTTGCAGGCGAAATGTCTGTCCATTTTTGCAGTAATGCTTTCATCGATTTTTCTACTTCGTATAAACTAACCGTATCAATATCGTCATTTTCTAAAGCCTCTACGATTTCAAAATCGGAATCTATCTCAATAGTCTCTAAACCAATATCAAAAAAAGTAACCCAATAATGTTGTGCAGTTAAATTTGTGATGACACCTAAACCAAAGTCATTGTGTTTTATTCTTGAACCTATACCTAGTAATTTCATTTATTTTGTTTTTTACTAATTATAGCAGAATTAGTTGAACTGTTTTTGTAACTTCTGTTTCTTTTGTATTTGAATAAATTAATGCGATAAAACCCAAACACCAAATAAAGTAACCCCAAAATAAACCGCAATAGTCATTGCACCAGCATAACTTTTAGCAACACGTTGCCCAAAAAGCAATGCTAATAATACTTTGGCACAAATCACTGCACCAAGTAAGCCTAAGGTTTTGGAATCGTAAAAATAAACCTGAATCATGCCAGCAACACATAACAAACCACCAATAATTTCACTAACAACAATTATTACTAGTAATAAAGGTACAGAATTTTTTAAAAATGTGTTTTCAAAAACAGATTTTATATAAGAGATAGTTCCTTTCCAATCGGTAATTTTGTCGAATCCAGATTGTAAAAAAGTAATACTTAAAAAAGCAAGTACTAAAAGTTCGGTAGCATATTTCATGCTTAAATTGTATAATTCAATCATACGAAAAGATTATTTTCCACAAATATAAATTATAATTCTACACCTATAAAATTAATGTTCAGATAAAAAGTTTATTTCGTATTTTTATCCCATCAAAAATCAAATACTACTTTAATTACTACGAATTCTAATTACGTATTTAATTAATTAATAATAACCAATACTTTTGAGTCAAATTAAACTCATAAATACTAAGATTATGCTATCAAAAACTAAAAGTCTATTAAAAATTTCGTTATTAATTGCATTTACATTAATCACAACAATCTCTTGTAAAAAGGATAAAACCTCTAGCACAGATAATATATTCAAATTTAAAGATTATATATATTATACAACTTCAGGACGTGTTTCTGTAGCCGAACCTATAAAAATTGCTTTGGCAAAAGATGTTGCTACTTGGGAAGCAAATCAAGAAATAACCGATAATATTTTTAGTATTTCGCCTTCCGTTAACGGAAAATTATCTGCATTAAACAAACGAACTTTAATTTTTCAACCAGACGAAAATTTAAAACCAAATACCGAATATACGGTAACCATTAAGTTGAAAAAAATATTTAATGTAGAAGGAGATTTTAAAAAATACCAATTTGCTTTTAAAACAATCGATCAGAATTTTAATATCACCACCAAAAATTTACAATCATATTCTAAAGAGTACCAATATTTAGAAGGTAATGTACAATTGGCAGATGTTATTAAAGTTGATGAGGTTAAACAATTAATAAGTGCCTCGCAAAAAGGAAAAAAATTAAGTATAAAATGGGAAGGCAATATTGAGTCTGCAACTAGTTTTTATTTTAAAATTGATAGTATTAAAAGATTTGAAGACGATTCAAAAATTGATATAAAATGGAACGGAAATAAATTTAATATCGATTCTAAAGGCGAAAACACCTTTAATATTTTCGGAAAAAATAATTTTTCGGTAGTAAGAGTTAATGTAGAGCATTCACCTGAATTACATTTACAAGTAAATTTTTCAGATGCCTTAAAAAAACAGCAAAATTTTAGTGGTTTGGTAACTGTAAAGAATGCAGGGAAATTGCGTTTTGTGGTTGACGGAAACTTGTTAAAAATTTACCCAAGTAAAAGAATTGTTGGTAACGTAAATGTCGAAATTTTTAAAGGAATAAAAAGTACAGATAATTACAAACTTAAAAATGCTTATAACCAAATGGTTGCTTTTGAGCAATTAAAACCTGAGGTTAGATTAGTTAGTAACGGTACAATTTTGCCTTCATCAGATAATTTAAGGTTGAATTTTGAAGCTGTAAATTTAAAAGCAGTTGATGTTAGAGTAATTAAAATTTACGAAGATAATGTCTTACAGTTTCTTCAAAATAATAATTTAGATAGTGATAATAAGTATGAAATTAGACGTGTTGGAAGACGAATTGCGAAGAAAACTATTAGTTTAATTAAAAACGAAATTAATAATAATGGTAAATTTAAAACCTATTCGGTTGATTTATCTAAATTAATAAAAACCGAACCTGGCGCAATTTACAGAGTAGAATTCAGTATTAAAAAACAATATGCATTATATACTTGCGATGGTTCAGAAATCGATAATGATGATGACGAAGACGAATATTATGAAGAAGATTATTATTATGATGAAACTCAAAATTATACTGTCGAAGAAGCAGCAGCGTTAGATGAAAGAGAAGAACAATATTGGGACAATCTAATTTACAACTACCGTAATAGTAGTTATTATAATTGGCGAGATAGAAAAACCCCTTGTAAAGAAGCGTATTATAATAGCGATCAACGTGTGGTTGCACAAAATGTGATTGCTTCTAATTTAGGTGTAATTGTCAAAAAAGGAACGAACAAAAATTACTACTTTGCAGTAACCGACATTTTAAGCACCAAACCAGTTTCAGGCGCAAAAATTAGTTTGTATAATTTTCAGCAAAAAGAAATTTTAAGTACTTCTACGGATAGTGATGGTTTTGCAACAATCAATGAAAATAAGAATGCATATTTTGCTATCGTTTCAAACGGAAATAATTATTCATATCTAAAACTAGATGATGGTCATTCACTTTCGTTAAGTAAATTTAACGTTTCTGGTAAACGTTTAGAAAAAGGATTACTTGGTTATATTTATGGTGAACGTGGCGTTTGGCGACCAGGCGACACATTACATCTTAACTTTATTTTAAATGATAAAGCGAATAAATTACCAAAAAATCATCCAGTAAAAATGGAAGTTACCGATGCTAAACAGAAATTGATTTACAAACAAATTGCGACTTCTGGTAGTAATGGTTTTTACAAATTTGATGTGCCAACTTCAGCTATTTCGCCAACAGGAAATTGGAATGCAACCGTTAGCGTTGGTGGCGCAACTTTTAACAAACAATTAAAAGTGGAAACTATTAAACCAAACCGTTTAAAAATAAAAATTGACTTTACGGATGACGTTCTTCACGCTAAAAAACCAATGAAAGGCGATTTAGCAGTAAAATGGTTACATGGCGCACCAGCAAGAAATTTAAAAGCAGATGTAAAAGTAAAATTTTCTAATACATATACTGGTTTTAAAGATTATCCGAAGTATCAATTTAGAGATCCAACACGTGAATTTAATGGCGAAGAAATGACCGTTTTTGATGGTGTTTTAGATAATGACGGAAATGCCAATATCTCTAAAAATGTAGATTTTAAAAATAAAGCGCCAGGTATGTTACGTGCATCTTTCTTTACACGTGCATTCGAAAAAGGAGGCGATTATTCAATGGATGTTTTTTCAAAAAATTACGCACCATATATTTCGTTTGTTGGTTTAAAATCACCAAAATCTCGTTCTTACGGTTCGTTTTATACAAACGAAGATGTAACTTTTGATGTTGTTACTGTTGATGATAGAGGTAATCCGATAAAAAGAAAAGGTTTAGAAGTAAGAGTTTACGAAATTAAATGGCGTTGGTGGTGGAATTCGTCTTACGATGATTTGGCTAGTTATGTAAGTAATTCATATCATAAAACTTACAAATCCTTCAAAATTAATACCGATAGTAATGGTAAAGCATCTTTTAAAGTTAGAGTAGATGAAAAAGACGATTATTATGGCGGACGCTATTTAATTAGAGTTTATGATCCAAAATCTGGTCACGCAACTGGTAGAACTGCTTATTTTTATAGAGATTGGTGGAAACGTCAAAATAATGATGATCCTGAAGCAGCAAAAATGTTGGTTTTTTCATCGGATAAAGATAAATACAATGTTGGTGAAACGGCAAGAATCACTTTTCCAAGTGGTACCGAAGGCAGAGCATTAATTAGTATTGAAAATGGGAGCGAAGTACTAAGTAGAAAATGGGTAAAAACTATTAAAGGCGAAACAGTGGTTGATATACCAATCAATAAAAATATGGCGCCAAATGTATTTGTAAACATCTCTTTATTACAACCGCATGCTAAAGTAGAGAACGATTTACCTTTACGTTTATACGGAATTATTCCGTTACTAGTTGAAGATCCGAACACTAGAATTCAACCTGTTATAGATATGCCAAATTCGTTAAAACCAGAAGAAAATTTTACCATAAAAGTAAAAGAGAAAAACGGTAAACGAATGACCTATACTATTGCAGTTGTTGATGAAGGTTTGTTAGATATTACACGTTTTAAAACACCAAATGCGTGGCAAGAATTTTATAAAAGACAGGCATTAGGTGTAAAAACTTGGGATTTATTCGATGATATTATCGGTGCATATTCTGGTGCAATAGAACAGGTTTATGCAATTGGTGGTGATGGCGAAGCAAACGGTAAAAAAGCAAAAAAAGCAAATAGATTTAAACCTGTGGTAATGACTTTAGGACCATTTACTATCGGAAAAAATGCTAGTAAAAAGCACGTTATTAAAATGCCAAAATATATTGGTTCGGTTAGAACAATGGTAATTGCTGGTGATAATACTTCGCCTGCTTATGGTTCTGCAGAAAAAGCAACATCAGTTAAAAAACCTTTAATGGTCTTAGCGAGTTTGCCTAGAAAATTAAGTCCTGGCGAAAAAGTAACGCTACCTGTTGCTGTTTTTGCAATGGAAAAAAAGATTAAAAATGCGACTATTTCTTTAAAATTATCTAAAGGAATTAAAATCATTGGTAAACGAACACAGCACTTAAGTTTCGATAAGCCAGATGAAAAAATGGTGTATTTTGATTTAGATGTTTCCGAAGCAAAAGGCATCGGTAAAATTGAAGTTATTGCTCAAGGAAATGGCGAAAAATCTTCTTATGAAGTTGAGATTGATGTTATTAATCCAAATCCGATAACTAATAAAGTACATGATATAGTTTTAGAACCTAATTCGACTAAAACAATCGACTTTGCAACTTTTGGTATTAAAGGAAGTAATAGTGCAGAAATAGAATTTTCTTCGTTGCCACCAATGAATTTTTCGCAAAGATTGCAGTATTTAATTCAGTATCCGCATGGTTGTGTAGAACAAACTACTTCTAGTGTTTTCCCGCAATTATATTTAGCAGATATTTTTGATTTGCCAGCGCAAACCAAACAGCAAATGGAAGAAAATATTAAAAACGGAATTAAACGTTTGGGCAATTTTCAAACTACTTCTGGTGGTTTAAGTTATTGGATTGGCGGTTCATCAGCAAACGATTGGGGAAGTTCTTATGCAGGTCATTTTATGTTAGAAGCACAGAAAAAAGGGTATAATTTACCATTAACTTATATGAGTAATTGGTTAAAATATCAAAAACGTGCTGCAAAAGATTGGCGTTCAGATTCGCATAGATGGAATACCACTTTATCGCAAGCA
Source organism: Flavobacteriaceae bacterium (assembly GCA_027065775.1). Taxonomy (GTDB): domain Bacteria; phylum Bacteroidota; class Bacteroidia; order Flavobacteriales; family Flavobacteriaceae; genus S010-17. The sequence continues at coordinate 8,843 of JAMONN010000220.1, forward strand.
TATCGTTTATATACTTTAGCATTGGCAAATCATGCCGATTTATCGTCAATGAATAGATTGCGAGAACAAGATTTAAGTAACGATGCAAAATGGCGTTTGGCTGCTGCTTATGCTTTAGCAGGACAAAAAGAAGTTGCAATACGTTTAGCAAATACGGCAAATGTAGATTTTAAACCTTATAAATACGATTATTACAGTTACGGTTCAACCGATAGAAATAGAGCAATGGCTTTAGAAACCATGTTGTTAACTAAAAAAGCGTCTAAAGAAACGTTAGATTTAGCAAAACTAATCGCAAAACGTTTGTCTGGTAAAAATTGGATGAGCACACAATCCACAGCATATAGTTTGTATGCAATGGCTAAAATGGTTTCGGTTAATGGCGGAAAAGGTATTGTATTGAACTATAATTCCAATAATATTGGAAAACAAAATATAAGTACAAACAAAGCAATTGCACAACGCACATTGAAAATAAATTATGGTTCTAATTCCGTTTCTATGACAAATACGAATAATAATACGGTTTTTGTACGTGTGTTAAATTCGGGTATTTTGCCTTTAGGTCAAGAAATTTCAGAACGTAGAGGTTTAAATGTTTCGGTTACCTATAAAGATGAAGAAGGAAATTCCATAAACGTTTCTAAATTAAAACAAGGTACCGATTTTATGGCATCTGTAACTATTGAAAACGCAAATGGCGAATATGTAAATGATATTGCGCTAACTGAAATTTTCCCTTCAGGTTGGGAAATTGTAAATACGCGTTTTACGGATTATGGTAATGTAAAGTCGAGTAGTGCTGATTTTACCGATATTAAAGATGATCGTGTAAATTTCTATTTTGATTTAGGTAGTAGAAAAAGCAAAACGTTTAATGTGTTGTTAAATGCATCGTATCTTGGTAAATACTATTTATATGGCTTACAAGCCGAAGCAATGTATGATAATGATTACTTTACTAGAACTAAAGGGCAATGGATTGAGGTTGTGAAGTAGACTTTGGTTTTTAGTCTTTGGTCTTTAGTCAGGGTTTCACTTTGAGTGAAGCCCAGACTTTAAAATGTTATTCATACGATGACTTTGAGTCATCGTATGAATTAAAGGAATTAATATGTGCTATTTTGTTAATAAACATTTGATATTTTTTTTATAAAATAATATATATGATATCAAACTGATTTTTTTAACCTCAAAAAAAAATAGTTCTACTAAAAAACTAAACCCCATTTATTGGGAAAAAGATTTGTTTAGTAATGACATAGAAGCATACAAAAAGTTATCTGATATTTTTAGAACTGTTTTTCAACATTTGGGTGAGAACATACTAATTGCTGATCCTTATTTTATAGGGTTAATTAAATTAACAGAAACAAACGAATATAAATTAAGCAGATGTCAGTTATCTCTTATTAATGCTATTACTCATTTTTCTCTTGAATCTAAAGCAAATAATTTTACAATTCTTGGTTGTAATTCAAGAGCAAATAGTATATCTGATGGTATTGAGGATGATAACACTTCAAAAGCAGAACGCAGATTTGAGAACTACAATAAGTTCTTTAATAATTATATTTCACAAAATGAATTAAAAAATTATTTCCCATCAATTACTTTCAAAAATTCAAAAAAATCATTCCATAATCGTTATTTATTTTCAGTCACGAATGATGATGGTATTGAAAAATTAGATAAGTGTATTATATTCACTAACAGTTTTGGAAACATAGAAGAATTAGATATTGTTCCTTGCACAGATGAAGAACAAATAAACCTAATTACTTCAAGGTTTTTATCTTTAAGTAACAATTCAACAACAGAAGCAGAACTTAAATGAAAGACACATTCCTTAAAATATTAAAGACATCATCTGAAATTGATTGGTTTATTACACGTAAACTATCAAAAGAAGAATTTAATGATATTTCATTTTCTTTTGTTGATGGTGAAGAGCGGTATGATAATCCTTTTAAAACTAATTTAGGATATATTTCATTTAATAAAGAAACGTTTTTAAAGGAATATCAAAAAACTATTACAGAACTAATTAATGAATTAAAAAGCAATGATTTTGCGTTAGCAAATATTTACATACTTATAACTCGTACTTCATTTAAAAGAGAAGACGATAATGTTCTTGAAAACACATTTAAAAAAGAAATAGGTAAAAAACACACCAAAAATATTTATGAACTACTTGCTAAATCACTAAATGAAAACTATTATTCGCAATTACCAAAAAAAACAGATAATTACGAATCAATAAATAATTGGTTAGAAATTTTTAATAATACTGCCTATTTACACGACACTTCAAATACTCTATTTTCTATATTGCTATTAGCAGATATAAGTAGTTTTCAAAAAATAGAATATGAAAAAATAAAAATATTTAATCCACTAATAAGAGGTCGCCTTATTTCTTGGTACGGTACAAGCGTTGAATTTGATAAAGATAAATTATTAAAATTAATCAGTGTCAACTTAAAAGAAGCAAGTTTTTTTGCAGCATTATTGATTGAGAATGATGGTTTCCCTAAATGGGCAAATGATACATCTTTAAAAGTATTTGTCATAAAATATTGGGATACTATTGGTAAAGATTTGTTCTTGCACATATTCGGAATCAGTTACAGAAATAAGAATAAAGACTTTTCAAAATTAAAGACAATAATACATTCAATACTTTTTGAAAAAATCAAAACAAAAAATGATTTTAATGAAAATTGGTTTAATTCACTTGATTTCCCAAATGACTTTATTGCATTATTTAATTGGATACACGATAATAAAAAAACTCTTGAAAAAATAGATAACAGTAATCATAAACTCATAGCAAATTCACTAATGAGTTCACTTAATTGTATTGCTGATAACTTTAATGAATATATTTCATCAGAAAATAATTATTTCCCATTTAAATCATTTCAATTGAATGAAGTAAAATATCAAACTTCACTATCATATATTTTGTTATTCATTACAACTTTAGATGACATTGATTTTAAAATAATAAAAAAGAAATTCAATAGTTTAGCATTCAAAATAAGACCACAGTACTATGGGAATTACAGAAGTAAATATTTAGCAAGGAATTTTACTGAAATTCTTTTATTAATAGTTTTATCAGCGATTAACATCAGTAATATATCAGACCCAATCATTAAAAACATCAAAAATTTATTATCAATTTTAAATAAAACAATACTTATTTCGTACATTCATTTAACAGAAAGAGAAGAGGAAATATGGAATAAAGAAACCGAAAAAAGTAGTTTTCAATATAAAATAGGTGAATATTTAATAAACGATTATTTGAAAAAAATAAAGAATAATGAAAACAATGTAAAAGAGTGTTTCAAAGATTTATTTGAACTGTTTGATAATGTAAAAGTAGCCGAATGGCTATATGAACGATAAAACACTGCTGGCAACAAAGTATATAAATTATTGGGCAATAAGTAATTAATTCAAAGTTCGTGCATAAAACAAAGTGAGTAATAAACCAAAAATGTAGTGCTTTTAAATGCTTTTAAATGTCCAATGCTTCTTACACAAACCGACAAACGCAATTACAAAATATGGTTAATTATGCTCACATAACAAACTATCATTCTTTCAAAGAAAATTGCATCAAACAATAGTTTTACCCAAATACATCAATACATTATCTTTAGAAACTTCTTCTTCAATATTATAAGAGTCAATAATATAAATGCCCGATTTATTATCTTTAATAAAAATCGGAATTGCTTTTTCCTCTGCATTAATTTTAGTGATGATTTCTAAATAATGCTCTTTAGATTCAATTGTAATTTCGTTTACTTTTGGGTAATCACGTATTACTTCGTTTAAATTAAAGAAATCATCGGTTGCAGAAAACAAACCAATGGTTGGGTCGTTAGATTTGTTTCGCATTTCTTCTTTACTAATTAATCTGTGTGCGCCATTTTCGCCAAAAAACGAACTTAATTTAGTGATGGCATAATCGTTTACAGCATCGCTACCTGTTAATGCCATTAAATGCCCAATGTCATTTAACTCAATATTCTCGGTTAATTCTTCGGAATAAATATCACAAACAAGTGCATCTAAATTCATTTTTTTTGCGTCTTCAATACTTTTAGGGTTGCTATCTATCATCACAACGCGTCTACCATTTTGTTGTAGATAATTTGCAATTAATCGTGCTGGTTCGTTTGCGCCAACAATTAACAAGCCTTCCGATTTTTCTAATAAAACTTTTGCAATTCTCGCAAATAATTTTGCGGTTGTAGCATTTAACATTACGGTACCCATTACAATCATAAAAACTAGTGGTGTAATGTATTCTGCACCTTCAATATGCATAGATTCTAATTTTAAACCGAATAAAGATGCGATTCCTGCGGCTACGATTCCGCGTGGTCCAACCCAAGAAATAAATAATTTTTCGTTTAATTTTAAGCCAGATTTATGGGTACTCAAAAATACACCTAAAGGCCTTACTATTAACACAACAATTCCGAAAAGGAGCAACGACTGCCAATTATAAATAAGTGCTAAGTCCGACATATTAATATTTGCAGAAAGCAAAATAAATAACATAGAAATAAGTAAAATACTTATCGCTTCTTTAAAATATAGAACATCTTTTAATTCTTTAATATTTTTATTTCCTAAAACCATTCCCATAATTACTACTGCTAAAAGGCCGCTTTCATGTGCAAATAAATCAGATAAAACAAAAACGCCTAAAACAAGTGCCAAAGCGGAAACATTAATTAAATACTGTGGGATCCATTTTCGTTTCAAAGCAGTTGCAAAGGCATAAGCAGAAGTAAAACCAATAGAAAAACCGATAACTATAATTTTACCAAATTCGATTAATGCCTCTTGTGTGTAACTTTCGCTGCCATGCGAACCAACACTTATGAATTCAAATACCAAAACTGCTGCTAATGCACCAATGGGATCTATTAAAATTCCTTCCCATTTTAAAATGGAAGAGATATCTTTTTTAACCGCTAAATTTCTTAAAATAGGCGAAATTACTGTTGGACCTGTAACAATAATAAGTGCCGAAAATAATAAGGAAAGTGACCAACTTAAACCAATAACATAATGTGCTGCAACTCCAGCAACTACAAATGTTACAAAAGAACCTAGAGTGATTAATTTATAAATTACAGAACCTACATTTTTAATTTCGTTTTTCTTTAAGGTCATTCCGCCTTCAAATAGAATCAATGCAATCGATAAAGAAACAAAGTTAAATAGGCGCTTATTGGGGAACAAACCTGTTTCGCCATTCCAGATTGGTTCAATCCATTTATGACCATCTTCGTTTATTAATGTAGAAATTGGTCCAACAAATAAACCTATTAATATTAATGGTAATATTGCTGGGATTTTTAATTTCCACGCCAACCATTGTGCGATAATTCCTAAAATTATAATTCCTGCGAGTTCTAGCATTTTTTTGTTTTTTTTTATAAAAACCGAATTGGCAACAAATTTAAACTAATTTTTGAATAGTAAATAATCAAAAAGGTAGTTTTACAAAATAACCAAACAATTAAAAAAATGAAAACTATCTGCTAATGTTTATCATTAAAAAGAACATAAATAGACTAAACAGTATGTAAAGACGTTTTGCAAAACGTCTTTGCAATTGTTTTTTTAACCTTGTAATCTATACAAATACATATTAACCACATTTTGTAATCCTAAATATAAAGATTCCGAAATTAACGCATGACCAATAGAAACCTCTAATAAATTAGGAATGCTTTTAGCAAAAAATTCAATATTTTCTAAATCTAAATCGTGCCCAGCATTTATACCTAAACCTAAATTAGTTGCTAAATTTGCTGCTTTAATATATGGTTCTATAGCGTTTTTGTTTCCTTTTTTATATTCACTTGCAAATTCTTCGGTATAGAGTTCTATTCTATCTGCTCCTGTTTTTGCAGCGTATTCAATTAAATTTAAATCATAATCCATAAATATAGAAGTACGAATATTATTTCGTTTAAATTCGGTAATTACTTCCGTTAAAAACGATGAATTCTCTTTGGTGTTCCAACCTGCATTAGAAGTTAATTGAGACACACTATCTGGCACTAAAGTCACTTGTGTAGGTTTGTTTTGCAACACTAAATCTACGAATTTTGGTATTGGGTTACCTTCAATATTAAACTCCGTAGTTATGATTGGTTTTAAATCAAACGCATCTTGATATCTAATATGTCTTTCGTCTGGTCTTGGATGAATTGTAATTCCGTTAGCGCCAAACTCCTGAATATCAATAGCTACTTGTACTAAATTAGGTGTGTCGCCACCTCTAGAATTTCTTAAAGTTGCAATTTTATTAATATTTACACTTAATTTAGTTGCTGAGTTTTGATTTTTAGACATTTTTAAATAGATATAATTTATGCAAAATTACTACTTTGTTAGGATTTTTTACTTATTTTGCATGTAATTATGCAAACTATAGATTACATATCGAAAGACGTAAAAGCATTACAACTATCAGATACAGTAGATAGTGCAAAATTGCTATTTAATGAACTTATTTTTACACACTTACCTATTGTTGAGAATGGTATTTTTGTAGGATTAATTTCAGAAAGCGATTTACCTACTTCAGAAAATGACACTAAGAAACTAACAGATTTTCAATATCTTTTTCAACATTTTTCTACTTCCGCTAACGCAAATTGGTTTGATTTATTGAAAGATTTTGCTTCTAATGATGCGAATATTATTCCGGTAATAACCGAAGATAGAAAATATTTAGGCTATTTTGAATTAATAGACATTCTTCATTTCTTTAATAATACACCATTCTTAAAAGATGATGGCACCATATTAATTGTCTCCAAAAACAAAAATGATTATTCTTTAAGTGAAGTTGCTCAAATAATTGAACGCAATAGCGCTAGACTATTTGGCGCTTTTATTTCTAAATCCGAAGGGCAACATATTGAGATTACCATTAAATTAAACACCCAAAATATTAATGAAATTATTCAAACTTTTAGAAGGTATGAATATACTATTGTTACAGAAATTAAAGAAGATCATTATTTAAACGATCTAAAAGAACGTTCTGAATATTTACAAAAATATTTAAATATTTAATTTATGAAAATAGGTATTTATGGCCAACGGTTTCGAAAAAAATCTTTAATTTACATTGAAGAGTTATTAAGTGCACTACAAAATCACTCTATTGAGGTTAGTATTGAAACCGAATTTTATAAAAAAATAAAGCAACATATTGATATTAAAAACGATTATGGAACTTTTTCTAATCATAAAGATTTAAACAAAACTTATGATATGATGCTTTCGGTTGGTGGCGATGGCACTTTTTTAAGAGCAATAACTTATGTGAGAAATTCAAACATTCCTATTTTAGGAATTAATGTTGGTCGATTAGGTTTTTTAGCTAATGTCAAAAAAGAAAATATTAAAGAAGCGATTAAGGCAATTGTTAATAAGGAGTATCAAATTAAAAAACGCTCCTTATTAAAAGTAATTACCAATCCAGAAATGGAAGAACTAAATGATATAAATATTGCTTTAAACGAAGTTACCATTGTAAGAAAAGATACTACCGCAATGATTACTTTAAAAACGTATTTAGATAATGAATACTTAGCGACTTATTGGGCAGATGGTTTAATTTTCTCTACACCAACAGGTTCTACAGGTTATTCGTTAAGTTGTGGCGGACCAGTAATTACACCTTCGTCCAAAAATTTAGTAATTACACCAATTGCACCACATAATTTAAATGTAAGACCTTTAATTATAAATGATAATACCAATATTAAAGTAAATTTAGTTGGTAGAGAAAAGCAAGCATTAATATCTTTAGATTCAAGGATAATTACCATACCAAAAGACACAGAAGTAGAAATAAAAAAAGCTTCTTATTCTATAAAAACAGTCTTATTAAATAACCAATCTTTCTTAAAAACATTACGAGAAAAGTTACTTTGGGGCGAAGATGTTAGAAATATTTAGCAATATTTTAATTATTAACCGTTTATAAAAGTAAGCCGTTAATTTTTATCACTTATACGGTAAAAAACTACTTATAATTATTATCTTTGCAAACAATTTTTTTACAAATGAAGAAGCACATTTTAGTTTTATCGTTTTTATTTATTTCAACTTATTCATTTTCGCAAATAAGTGAATTAGGAATTTCCTTAGCAGGAAGTAACTATATTGGCGATGTTGGTAGTACACAATATATAAATCCTAATGATTTAGCAGTTGGTTTAGTTTATAAATGGAACTACAATACTAGAGTAGTTTATAGATTAGATGCTAGTTATATTAGAATTTCCGCAGACAATGCAAACGCAAAAAGTCAAGAAAGAAAAGATTTTCCGTTTAGTTTTAAAAATTCTGTCACAGAACTTGCCGTTGGTATAGAATATAATTATTACGATTATTCGATGACAAAAGAAGGTTGGTCATCCACACCATATTTAATATTGCAATTAGCAATAAATACCTACAATGTTGTGGATAAACAAACAGGTATTCAAACCTCTACATCTACTGCAACTTTCAATACTACTAATAAAGTTGGTTTTACAATTCCTTTTGGTATTGGTTATAAAACAAAGATTGGTAATAATATTGGTATTGGGTTTGAAACTAAAGTCCGATATACTTTTGCAGATGATTTAGATTATAATAATCCTGAATTCGAAGTTTTATCATTCGGCAATCCAAATAGCGATGATTGGTATGTTACCACAGGTATTACTATAGTCTTCGGTTTTGGAAGAAAAGGATGTTATAGTGGTGAATACTAATATATTGCAAGAAAAATCACTCTTAAATAAAGAAAAGTTACCGCAACACATTGCTATTATTATGGATGGTAATGGTCGCTGGGCAAAACAAAAAGGTAAACTTAGAGTTTTTGGTCATAAAAAGGGTGTTAAAGCAGTTAGAGATACCATTGAAGGTGCTGCGGAAATTGGTATTAAAGTACTAACTTTATATGCTTTTTCTACAGAAAACTGGAACAGACCAAAAAAAGAAATAGATATTTTAATGCATCTATTAGTCTCTTCACTTAAAAAGGAATTACCTCTTTTACAAAAAAACAATATTCAGTTACAGGCAATTGGTAATTTATCTCAATTACCAAAAAAAGCACAAAAAGAATTAAATGAAGTTATTGATAAAACAAAAAATAACACACATTTAATTTTAAATCTAGCAATTAGTTATTCTGCTAAAGAAGAAATTGTTAATGCTTTCAAAAATATTTCTAAAAAAATTGTTAATAATGAACTTTCCATCGAAGATATTAATGAAAATGTTATAAATAACCATTTATATACACGTAATTTGCCGAATGTTGACTTAGTAATAAGAACCAGTGGAGAAAAGAGAATTAGCAATTTTTTATTATGGCAAATTGCTTATGCTGAATTATATTTTATAGATTTATTTTGGCCAGATTTTAGAAAAAAAGATTTAGAAAATGCCATTATAGACTATCAACAAAGAGAAAGAAGATTTGGTAAAACCAGTGATCAATTATAAAATGAAGAATAGATTTAATACGTATATATATTTAGTTTGTATCCTTTTTAGTTTTGCAATACAAGCGCAAAAAACAGAAACTCCCATAGATTCTACCATTACTGCTCAAGGCGAATTAATTAACCTTAAAAAAGCAAAAAAATATATTTTAGGTGGTATTACCGTTAAAGGAAATAATAAATTTAGCGAACAATCTATCAAAGCATTTGCTGGTTTAAATGAAGGTAGAGAAATTAAAATACCTGGTGATAAATTATCTAGCGCTATTAAAAAATTATGGGAATCTAAATTATTTAATAATGTAGATGTTTATGCTGTAAAAATTGATAGTAGTAATAATATCTATTTAGAATTTGAAGTCGAAGAACTTTCAAAAATAAATAAGGTAACTATTACTGGTCTAAAGAAAAGAAGAATTAGTGATTTAGAAAAAGAGATTGAATTCAAAAAAGGCGCAATGCTTACAGAAAATCTTGTTACTACCACTAAAAATTATATTAAAAAGAAATATACAGATAAAGGATTTCTAAGTACTAAAGTAAGTATCGATTATAAAAAAGATTCTACACAACAAACCTACAAAGCTTTAATTGCTATTGATAAAGGAGAAAAAGTAAAAATTAAAAACCTTCGTTTTCACGGAAATAATGCTTTTACTGATAAAAAAGTAGCAAAACAATTAAAGAAAACAAAACAAAAAAATTTCTTCCACATATTTAAAGCATCTAAATATAGAGAAATAGAATACAACGAAGATTTAGAGCGTTTAGTAAGTAAATATAGAGAAAAAGGGTATCGTGATGCTCAAGTATTAAGTGATTCAATCTCTTGGAATGATGACAATACTATAAATCTTGATATTACTGTTAATGAAGGTAACAAATACCGTTTTGGTGATGTTTCCTTTATTGGAAATACTGTTTATTCTGACGAAAAATTAGCAGAATTTTTAGGGATATTTAAAGGCGATACTTATAATGGTAAATTATTAAACGAGAGAGTAAATGGTGATGGAAGTCCAGAATCACAAGATATATCTAGTACCTATTTAAATAATGGTTACATGTTTTCTAATGTAACATCTGTCGAAACTGCTGTAGTAAACGATAGTATAAATATTGAAATTAGAATTCACGAAGATGAACCTGCTTATGTAAAAAGAGTAAATGTTATTGGTAACGATAAAACAAACGATCACGTTGTTTATAGAGCGCTTAGAACAAGACCTGGCGATTTATTTAGCAAACAAAGTATTATTAGATCTATTAGAGAGATAAGTCAATTAGGTTTCTTTGATCCTGAAGCAGTTGTGCCAGATGTTAAACCAAATTACCAAGATAAAACAGTTGACATAGATTATAGTGTTGCCGAAAGAGGTTCTAGTCAAATAGAATTACAAGGTGGTTTTGGTGGCGGTACTTTTATTGGTACTTTAGGTTTATCCTTTAGTAACTTTTCGGTAAGAAATTTATTCAATAAAAAAGCATATAGACCTGTACCAATGGGTGACGGACAAAATGTAGCGTTGCGTTTACAAGCAAGTAGGTTTTCCAGCACCTATAGTTTATCTTTTTCAGAACCATGGTTAGGCGGAAAAAAACCTAGATCTTTGTCTTTTTCTATATATAATTCAAAACAATATAGATATGATTTTAATACTAGAGATGTTGATAAAAATCAAAAACTAGACATTATAGGTGTTACTTTAGGTGTTGGACAACAATTACAATGGCCAGATGATTTCTTTTCATTATCTACGTCTATAAGTTATCAGAGATTTAATCTTAAAAATTATCAATTAGCGGCTTTAAGTGAAGTTGGTGATGTATTTAATAATGGTATATCCAATAACTTAGCACTTTCTGTTAGTCTTAGTCGAAATTCCGCAGGACCAAGTAGAATTTTTCCAGTTAGTGGTTCACAATTCACTATTGGCGCAAAAATAACGCCTCCATTTTCTTCATTTCAAAATAAAGATTACGACAATATTAGTGTGGAAGAAAAATTTGAATGGTTAGAATTTTATAAATTAACGTATTCTGGTACATGGTATAATTCTGTTTATAAAAAATTAGTTTTAAAATCTGATTTTAATTTTGGTTTCTTGGGTGCTTATAATAATGAATTAGGAGTTTCGCCCTTTCAACGATTTTATGTTGGTGGCGACGGTCTTGGTGCTGGACAGTTTGATGGTAGACAAACTGTTGCCTTAAGAGGTTATCCAAATGCTAGTTTAACGTCAAATACTGGTGGAACTGTCTTCAATAAATTCTCAATGGAATTAAGATACCCAATAACATTAAAACCTAGCGCTTCTATTTACGTATTAGGTTTCTTAGAAGGTGGAAATTCATACGATGATATAAATAAATTTGATCCATTTGAATTAAAAAGGTCTGCTGGTGCTGGTATTAGAATATTTATGCCTGCATTTGGTGTCTTAGGTATTGACTTTGCGCATGGTTTTGATAATATACCAGGAGCATCGGTTAAATCAGGTTGGCAAACACATTTTATTATAAATCAACAATTCTAATTGTTTTAAAAGCAATAATTTAATATATTTGTAGTTATTCTATTTAGTTTGGCACGATTTTTACAATTAACCTTATACAAATTTATGATGAAGAAAATATTAATACTTTTAACAATTACATTTGTAATTAATTCTTTTGCGCAAAAACCTCAAAAAATAGGTTATATAGATATGGAATACATTTTAGAAAATGTTCCAGAATATAATAATGCGCAAACTAAATTAGATGCAAAAATTTCTAAATGGACTAGCAACTTAGATAAAATGAAAAGTGCTATTGAAACAATGAGATTAGATTTAAGTAATGAAAAAGCATTACTAACTACAGATTTAATTCAAGAAAGACAAGAAGATATAGACTTAAAACAATTAGATCTAAAACAAGCACAAAATAATTATTTTGGTCCAACTGGCGAACTATTTTTATTAAGAAAGCAAATAGTAAAACCTGTACAAGATCAAATATATAATGCGTTACAAGAAATAGGTAAGAATAAAAAGTATGACATGATTTTAGACAAATCGGATGAATTGATTATGCTGTATACTAATAGTAAATTTGATGTAAGCGAATTGGTTTTAAATAGTATTGTAAAAGATCGTAGAAAGAAAGATAATGTTAAGAAAAAATCGGATCGAGTTGAAGCAAACGAAAAAAAGAAAGAAGTTTTAAAAGAAAAAATAGATGCGCGTTTAAGTAAACGTGAACAAATGCAAAAAAAAGCAGCCGATTTACGTGCAAAAAGAATTGCTTTAAAAGATTCTATCCGTAATGCCAGAAATGTTGCTCGAGCAAAAAAATTAGAAGAGATTAAAAATCGTAAAAACGGTATCACAAAAAATAAAGAAACTAAGTTACCTACAAAATCAGAAGTTAAAACAGATACAAAAAAGGAAACGGATGCTGTTATTTTAAAAAGCGAAAGCAAAGAGGAAGAAGTTAAAAAAGAAACAGAAATAACTGAAGAGAAAAAAGTAACAAAAACTAAAGAACAATTAAGAGAAGAAAAACGTAAAGCATTACAAGATAGAATTCTTAAACAAAAAGCAAAACGTGATTCCTTAAAACAAATTGCTGCTGATAAACGTGCTGCAAAATTAGCAGAAATTAAAGCACGAAAAGAAAAATTAAAAAAACAATAACAATTAAATAAATTACAAATGAAACATTTTAAAACTTACTTATTAATAATAACATTAATTACTGCACTTTTTACAAGTCAAGCACAAATGGCACACATAAATAGTGAAATGTTAGTGCAAGCAATGCCAGAAACTATTGCTATGAGTGAAGAACTAAAAAGAATAGGGCAAGATTATGACACAGATTATAAATCGCAAGCAACAGAATTACAAGTAAAAGCTCAAAAATATCAAGAAGAAGCTCAAGGTAAAACAAAAGAAATTAACGAACGAAGAATTCAAGAAATTGAAGAATTAAAACAAAAATTACAATTGTATTTACGTTCTGCTCAAGAAGAACTTCAAAAAAAGGAATATCAATTATTAAGACCAATAATTGATAAGGCAAAAAAAGCAATTGAAGATGTTGCTGCTGAAAAAAGTATTAAATACGTTTTCGATTCTTCTCCTGGAAAAGGGTTAATCGTTATGGAAGGTGAAGATTTAATGAGTGCTGTAAAAGCAAAATTAGGTCTTTAATAAGAACTATTCTTACTAATAACAAACTAAAAGTCTAGATTAATTTCTAGATTTTTTTTGCATTATATAAAATATTATTTTGAATATTAAATTGATTTTATTTGTAGTCTAATTTTCCGATTTATGAAAAGCACTTATATTATTGTATTAGGTTTAATTATATTAAATTTTAGTTGTAAGACAACCGTAAATACAGATACTAATAACTCTGTAAATAATACGGTTCCAAAAAGAGAACATACTGTACAAGCATTATTGTGGCAACAGCAAAGTGCAGAATATAAAGCATTAACACATCAAGCATATAACTTAGCAAAAATGTATTTAGACAATGCTTTAGCAAATAAAAAAGAAAACTCAAAACCATTAGCAATCGTAACCGATATTGACGAAACTGTTCTAGATAATAGTCCGTATAATGCAAGAATGGTAAAATATGATGTAGATTATACTTCGTCAACTTGGAACGCTTGGGGAAAAGAAGCAAAAGCAAAAGCAGTTCCTGGCGCATTAGATTTTTTTAATTATGCCGACAGTAAAGGTGTTGCTGTTTACTATATTTCTAACAGAAAAATTATTCAATTAGAAGAAACTATCGCAAACTTAAAAACAAAAGGATTCCCTAAGGCAAATACAAACACTGTACTACTTAGAACTACAACAAACGGTAAAGAAATTAGAAGAAATGATGTTGAAAAAACACATGAAATTATCATGTTATTAGGTGATAATTTATCTGATTTTTCCGATTTATTCGATAACCAACCTACTAAAAAAAGAAATAATTTAGTTGAAGAACTTAAATCTAAATTCGGAAAAAAATTCATCGTTTTACCAAACCCAATGTATGGCGATTGGGAAACTAAAGGTATTTATGAAAGTAGTTATAAATGGTCTGGCAAACAAAAAGATTCTATTAGAAAATCAAAATTGCGATTACATTAAAATGATACGTTGACTTAAAGTCATCGTATCACTGGTCATATTTTACTCACACCGTGACTCAAAGTCACGGTGTGAGTTTTTTTAGGTTAAGATTTTAAAAAAGCAAAATCAACAAAATTTTGTGGCGTAATTATTTCAGTTTTTGCATCAGGATATAAATTAGTAAATGCTTTAGAAACTCGTAAGCGTTTATTTAAATTCCATTTCATCTCATAAGCAGCTAAGTTGTTATTTTCTAATTCTATATAATCTACTTCTTTTTGATTGTAATCTCGCCAAAAATAACTTTCTACATTACTATTTTTCCAAGCATTCATTTTTATTCGCTCGCTTATCATAAAATTCTCAAACAATTGTCCTTGGTCATTTCGGTTACCTAAATCGTTAAAGTTTCCGATAATTGCATTACGGATACCATTGTCCCAAAATAAAATTTTATTTTTTTTAGTTACTTCTCGCCTATGATTTGTTCGATAAGATTTTAACCGATAAACTACAAATGATTTTTCTAATAAATCAATATAACTTTCTACAGTTGCCGATTTTACTTTTAACTGATTTGCTAATTCATTTATAGAAACTTCTGAACACATTTGATATGCCAATAACTTTAATAATTTATCTAAAAGTTCTGGTTTACGTATGTCTTTCCAAATCAAAACATCTTTATATAAATATTGATCAGATAGATTTTTTAATAAGGTTTCTGCTAAAGTTCTTGTAGTGCAAATTTCTGGATAATTACCGTAAACTAAATGAAAAGGTAATTCTTGCTCTATCTCAAAAGGAGATTTTTTAGGATACATTTCTGCTAACGAAAAAGGGTATAAATGAAATAAAAATTGACGACCTGTCATCGGTTCAAAAATAGTGTCCGAAATTTCTAAAGCCGAAGAACCTGTGGCAATAAATTGCACATCTTTAAAATTATCGACCATTAGTTTTAATAATAAACCCACGTTTTCTATTCGTTGAATTTCATCTATTATCACTACTTTATAATCGCCAATAATATTTTTGATGTCATTTAACGTAGGATTTGTTAACCGTTCTCGAACATTATTTACATCTGCATTTAACCACAAATAGTCTAAACCGTAATTAAAGTTTTCTAGAAAAGTAGTTTTGCCAACTTGTCGAGCACCAATTATTATTAATGCTTTTCCTTTAAATAATAGTTCTTTGAATGATTTTTCTAAAATTCGATTAATTGTTTTCATAGTGTAAAAGTATGAAAATTAATTAAGTAATAGAAAAATTACCTGTTTTATTTCTATTATAATAGAAAAATTACTTGTTTTATTTCTATTTTAAAAAAATATTACTTAAGAACTTTGTCTAAGTTTAAAACTTTGACAAAGTTAATCTGTCGTTATATCTTATTCAATAACCACACGAACACCTTCGCTATGACTTGTAAATTCAGGTGCATACATAGATTGAATTGTAGTAATACCATTAGAGAAATCACCTTTATTATTTACTCTTAAATCGTATTCAAAAACATAAACGCCTTTTGGTAAAAAGTCTATGAAAAAGTTGGTTGATGCGTCTTTTGTACTTTCATAATACCCCAAACCGTCTTGCCATTTATATTTAGATATTACGTTTACAGGTTCAAATCCGCTTGCTCGCATATCTTTCATGTGGATGAATTCCATGTTTCTATCTACACGTAATTCTATCCGAACTCGTACCAAATCACCTAATTGTAATTTTGTTTTGTCTGTGATTTCAGTAAGTTTTTCGCCTCTATCTTCATTCGTTTTTAAGAATAATTTCTTCTTTAGTTTTAGTGGCGTTTCTGCAAAAGTAATTTTATCTAGATCTTCAAAATATTGCCAATACATTGCGCCCCAAGCGATGCCTTTATCTTCTTTTTTTATAGTTACTGTTGCCATTTCTGGAGTTATTTTACTAGTATTCCAACTTGTTTTGTAGTAACCTGTTCCTGCTTCAACTTTAGAATTTTCTAGTTCTAAAGGTTTTATGGTTTTATTGCCGATTGTAATATCTACAAATTCTGTGTTTTCTAACCAATCTGTTCCTTGTAAAAGTAAAGCGTAAACTGCTTCGGTTGTTGCTTTAGTAGTTTTCCAACGATTAGTTTGCTTGTTTTTTAATAACCAAATTTTTAGGTTGTCAACATCATTCCGACGTAGGACGGAATCTGTTCTACCTAATTCAATTTTATCAGATTCTACTTCTGTAAAAACTTCAATCATCAACGCTTGTGTTTCTATTGGTGCTTGGTACCAATAATATGAACTGGTATTGCTTTTCCAATACATAC
>JAMONN010000221.1 GCA_027065775.1 Flavobacteriaceae bacterium
ATCAATCGTGACAGATTAGTGACACTTTTTTAGTAGAATATGCTATTATTTACTACTAAAAATTAAATAAAAAAAGGGATTATAATTAAATAATCCCAATTAATAATAATGATTTATGTTCTTAAATATTTATTCAATCCATACTTCTAATGTGCCATTAAATAATTTAACAACACTTGTTAATGCATTTCTATTTAATTCTTTAATGGCTTTATCCCATTTCTTGTTACTTAATTGTGATTCGGATTTTAACTGTGCTAATTCTACCTTATTATACTTTTTTAAGATACTAAATACATGCTTTGCATCATCGCTAATCGCAACTTGCTTTTTCTCAGGTCGCATTTGCGGAAAAAACAACACTTCTTGAATCGAAGAATTATTAGTCATAAACATTGTTAAACGGTCAATACCAATACCAATACCAGAAGTTGGTGGCATACCATATTCTAAAGCACGTACAAAATCATGATCTATAAACATAGCCTCATCATCACCTTTTTCAGATAATTTTAATTGCTCTTCAAAACGTTCTTTTTGATCTATTGGGTCGTTTAATTCCGAATATGCATTTGCCAATTCTTTACCAGCAACCATTAATTCAAAACGTTCTGTTAATCTTGGGTCATCGCGATGTTCTTTACAAAGCGGACTCATTTCTTTAGGATAATCCGTTATAAAAGTAGGTTGAATGTAATGATGCTCACATTTTTCGCCAAAAATTTCATCAATTAATTTTCCGATTCCCATGGTTTCGTTTGCTTCAATATCTAATTTATGGCAGATTTCTATTAATTCTTTTTGATTTTTTCCGTTAAGGTCAAAACCAGTATGTATCTTAATTGCTTCTAAAATAGGCACACGAGCATAAGGCGCTTTAAAATTTAGTTGATGTTCGCCAAAAGTAACTGTCGATGAATCGTTAGAAGCAATCGCAATTTTTTCTAATAATTCTTCGGTCATTTCCATCATCCAATTATAATCTTTGTAGGCAACGTACAATTCCATTACTGTAAATTCAGGATTGTGTGTTCTGTCCATTCCTTCGTTTCTAAAATCTTTAGAAAATTCATAAACAGCATCAAAACCACCAACAATTAGGCGTTTTAAATATAATTCATTGGCAATTCGTAAATATAAAGGAATATCTAAAGCATTGTGATGTGTCACAAATGGACTTGCGGCAGCGCCACCAGGAATCGGTTGTAAAATTGGTGTTTCTACTTCTACATAATCACGTTCGTTAAAAAACTGACGAATAGTATTCGTGATTTTTGTTCTTTTTATAAATGTTTCTTTTACATGATCGTTTACAATCAGATCCACATAGCGTTGTCTGTAACGTAATTCTGCATCTGTAAAAGCATCGTGCACATTGCCATCGGCATCTGTTTTTGCAATTGGTAAAGGTCTTAATGACTTAGATAAAACGGTTAATTCGGTTACTTTTATAGAAATTTCACCAACTTTTGTTTTGAAAACTTCTCCTTTTATACCAATAATATCACCTAAATCTAATAATTTTTTAAAGACAATGTTGTACATCGTTTTATCTTCGCCAGCACATAATAAATCTCTATTAAAATAAATTTGCATTCTGCCAGAACTATCTTTTATTTCAGCAAAAGAAGCAGAACCCATAATTCTACGACTCATCATTCTACCAGCAAGAACTACCTGTTTTCCTTCAAAATCACTGTATTTATCCATTATCTGTTTGACAGTTGTAGTTGTGTGAAACTGTGCTGCTGGATACGGATTTATTCCTAAATCTCTTAATTTCTGAAGTGATTCTCTTCTAACTAATTCTTGTTCTGTTAATTGCATTTTCGTGATTTTTTGCACGCAGATTTCACAGATTTCACAAATTATGATTCTGTGACTCTGTGATTCTTTGCGAATCTCTGTAAAATAATTAAATGCAAATATATAATTTTAGAGTTTATGAATTTACTTTTGTTTTTAAAATTTCGCTTAAAGCGGAATCAATTTTAGAATAGATAAATTTATAACCAAATTTTTCGAGTTTCTTAGGTTGTGCATACAAACTTGTTAAAATAATTTCAGGTTCTACTTTAGTAATATATTTTGCTAAATAAAGTGAAAAAGCAAAAGTCGGTAAACCTATTTTTATATTTAATACTTTTCTGAAACTTAGCATAAACTGTGCGTTTGTAATAGGTTTTGGAGAAATTAGATTAACGCTGCCAATAATTTCTTTCTGATTCATAATAAAATCGATTGCATTAATATAATCTTGCTCATGAATCCAAGGAAAAAGTTGTTTGCCATTACCTTGTTTGCCACCTAAACCCAATTTAACTATTGGTATTAATGTTTTAATAGAATTGCTGTTTTTTCCTAAAACAGGCGAAGTTCTAATAGCAATTTTTCTTGTTTTTGGTGTTTTTATTTTATAAAATGTTTCTTCCCATTTCTGAGAAAGTATAGATAAAAAATCCGTTCCAAATTCTTCATTATATTCATTATAATCTATTTTGTAAGTACTTTTGTAAATAGAAATTCCTGATGCGTTTATAAATAATTTAGGCGCATTTTTACATTTTAGTATTGCTTGGTTTAATAGATTTGTTGTTGAAATTCTCGAAGAAATTAATAGTTCTCTATTCTTTTTTGTAAACAGACAATTAATAGATTTACCTGATAAATTAATTACAGTTTCTGTTGTTTCCAGTTCTTTTTGCCAATTATCTTTCCAGTTTAAGTAAGTAATATTATTTTCAAATTTTGAAGTTCCTCTAGTTAGAATAATAACTTTGTAGTTTTTTTCTGAAAAATGATTGCTTAGAAGTTTACCTAGATAACCTGTGCCGCCAGCGATTATTATTTTTGTCATGTTTATTATTTAAGGTTGGAACATTCTTCTTGCTAACGCTAAATTAATATTATTTTGCAAAATACCTTTTTCAACTGTAATTTCCGAACCATCTACAATATAAGTAGAGAGTTCTTGAGATTGTTTAAAATCTTTTGGCAGTAAGTTCAATATTTCTTTTGAAATATTTATTTTTTTGATAGAAAACAACTTCCAAGGTTTATGATTTATTTGATATTCTAAAGTATTTTTTCTACCTTTTACAAAAGCGGTATACCGATCGACAATAAACTCTTGTAAGGAATTTGGTTTTAATTTAGTAGTTGATTTTTTAACCAATGCAGAAACTTTTTGCCATTTGTTTTTTAGAAAAAACGGATAATTTATAAACCTTAAATTACTAGTGCTTGTAACTTGCCTATTCACTTTATGTACAAAAAAGGGTTCGTTATAAATTTTATTTGCCATAAAAGCTATGATTGGTTTGTTTGCATATTCTTTTAAAAAAACCACACCTTTTTTACCATCAATTTTTGATTTTACATAAAATCGAAAATTAATTTCACCAAATAATTGATGAAATGGCACTTTAACACCAAAGAATTTCACCTTGCTAAAAGTAAATGCCACCATACTAAAAACACCTTTACCTTGGTATAAATCTAACTCCACATTGTTAGGTAAATATTTTTCTAATAATTCTTTTTTGCAGGAATAGGATTTAATAATTAAGTTCTCCCAATTTCCTTTCATAAATATGTTATTTTTCATTTCTCTTTGTTTTTAAACTTTCAGTAATTATTGAAAGTTTATTTGTAAAAAAATATACTTTGTTAGTAAAGACGTTTTGCAAAACGTCTTTACTAAAAGATTACTTCACTATTTTTAATAAATTTTTATAGAACCAATGTTCATCGGATTTCACAAACTTATCTACAACCGAATTTAATTTTGAGGTAAACGATTCTAAATCACCAACAGTTTGTTTGAATTGTTTTATTTCCGCACTTTCACCTTCAACTCCTTTTAATTCGTTTAGAATTCTGATTACGGGTTCTATTTCGCGTTTGCTTCTTTCTTTGGTTATTTTTCTTGCGATTTCCCAAATATCTTTATCTGCAAAAAAGAAATCTTTGCGTTCACCAGTTTTAAAATGTTTGGTTACGATTCCCCAATCCATTAGCGCTCTAATGTTCATATTTGCATTACCTCTAGAAATTTGTAGTTCGCTCATTATTTCTTCGGTAGAAAGTATTTCGGGACTAATTAATAGCAATGCATGAATTTGTGCCATGGTTCTATTAATTCCCCAACTAGAACCTAAAACGCCCCAACTTTGTATAAACTTTTCTTTTGATTCTTTGAATTCCATATCTGTAACTTTAGTATAAAGATATAATAAATTACTGAACTTTCAGTAATTATTGAAAGTTAATAATTAAAAAGTCTATTTATTGAATTAGTAGTTTAAAAATAAACCACCTTAAACTTCAGTTTTTTCTTTGTTTCCCATAAAATAAAGAACTGCACCGACAACAACCAAACCAATTTTAATAATCCATGCCGTAGTTTCTCCCCAAGCATAAATCCACATTAGTATTCTTGGTACAAGGTTCATAAAATTCATAACAATAGCAGCAATTCCAACAATTGCCATGTAGGATCCAATTTTTTTCATAAATATTTGATTTTAAGTTAGTTTTAAAAATCAAATATAATAAATAAATTTTTTATAGTAACAATATTATCAAATACACGACCTATAAATAAAAACTATGAGCATATTTAGAGTAATCTTAGCAATTATTTTTCCACCATTATCCATAATTGATAAAGGTTGCGGTTCTTTTCTAATTGTGTTATTATTAACCTTTTTAGGTTGGATTCCAGGAATATTAGCTGCTTTAATTATTTTGAATAAGAATTGATTTATTAAAAATTTTGATAAACACAAGTTTGAGTAAAAAAAATCCGTGAGAATCTGCAAAAATCCGTGTTATCTCTGTTCCTATTTTTAACCACAAGAAGGTCGCTAAGTTATTTTTCAAAAAAAATCTATGAAATATGTAAGGTCTTCGTGAGAAAAATTAATCCACTTTATTTTCCATCAAAGGTTTTTCCACAGCAAATAAATCAATAAATGCTTTGGATAAATTATCAATAATATCACTAGCAGTAAAAGTTTCGTATACATCTTTTTCCATACCAATATCCGCGGTTTTTCCATGAAGATAAACACCAAGTAAACTAGCATGTAAATTAGAATAACCTTGCGCAATTAAACCTGTAATGATACCAGTTAAAACATCGCCAGAACCAGCAGTTGCTAAAGCAGGATTTCCTGTGGTATTAAAATATACTTTTTCTTGATGAAAAACGGCAGAGAAATAACCTTTTAGAATAACAATTAAATCGTGTTTTTTAGTAAATTTCTGTAGTTTTTCTATTTTTTGATAGTCATTTTTCCATTTTCCGATTAAGCGTTCTAATTCTTTCGGATGTGGTGTTAAAACCGAACCTTTTGGTAATAAGTCTAACAAAGATTTGTCTTTCGCAATAATATTTAAAGCATCGGCATCTAAGACTAAATTAGTTTTGTTTTTCTTTAAAAAACTACTAAAACCGTTAGTGGTTTTTATAGTAGTTCCCATTCCTACACCAATACCAATTACTGTAGGTTTTGTTTTGAAATTAAAATGTTGTAATTCACTTTCGGTATCTACTTCAACCATAATTTCAGGTAGCGCAGTTTGAAACGGAATATAACCACATTTAGGAATGTAAGCACTCACTAAACCAGAGCCAATTTTTAATGCTGCTTTAGATGCTAAACTTACGGCGCCAATTTTGCCAAAACTACCACCAATTAATAAGGAATGGCCGAAATTGCCTTTATGTGCAAATTTATTCCGAAACTTATAAAAAGGTAACACATCTGGTTTTTCGGTTAGAAAATATTGAGTTTCTAAAGCATCTATAAATTCAGGATCTAAACCAATAGGTATCACTTCCCAATTAGTACAAAACGCTTCATTTTCGGGTAAAAGTAATGCTATTTTAGGGTTGTTAAATGTCAATACCTGAAATGCTTTTACAACACTTTCGGTATCTTTTATAGGTTTGTCAATAAATAAACCTGACGGAAAATCAATAGACAAAACATAGGCATTCGATTTGTTAATATGTTGAATTACTTCTTTAATTAAACCATCTGGCGCACGATTTATTCCGATACCTAAAATAGCATCAATAACCATATCGTTTTCTGTAATTTTTGGGAATTCAGCATCACATTTTAGCATGGTTGGCCAAGTTCCTAAATCTTTTAGACGCTCGTAATTGGTTAAAAATTCTGCGGTTCTTTTATTGCCACAATTAACTACATAAGTTTCAATTTCATAACCATGTTTTTTTAACATTCTTGCAATTACTAAACCGTTGCCACCATTATTTCCTGTGCCACAAAGGATATGAATTTTTATAGGATTTCCTTTCAATCTATTGTTAATCCAATTAAAACAAAGTTCACTGGCATATTCCATTAAATCTAACGAAGTAATTCCGTTTTTTTTTAAGGTAATTTTATCCGCTTGATAAAGTTGTTTTGCATTAAGTATTTTTGGCATGCTATTTTTATGTTTATTCGTTATTCGTTTTTCAACGGAAGTATTTACGAGTTGTAAAAATATAGAATTCAAACTATATAATCCGTG
>JAMONN010000222.1 GCA_027065775.1 Flavobacteriaceae bacterium
TTTATGATCTTCCCAATCAGAACCAATAGGGCAATCTACATCGTGATTACAATCACCTGAATCATTTAATGCCTTGGCATCTTTATACGTTTGTGCATTTCTATAAGAATGTGTAATACTACCTATATGTAATTTACCTTGATTTGTAACATTTGCAGGTTCGAAATATTCAATCCATAAATTAGATCCTTTTACCAACCAAGTTCCTAAACTTAAACTTTCTTGATTTTGTGAGGCAGTATATGCGCCAAGTAAATCTGAACGATCATCATTATATAAAAAGACTTTTGCTCCTTCAGGCATATAAAATTGATCAAATATTACATTTAGTGCTAAAGCATCTTTAGAACTAAAATTGATTCGCCAAATACGATCTCCATTTTCTAAAGTAGTCCATTGTCCGTCTTCAAAACCATAGTTAACATCAAATTTATTACCAAAACGCCATGGCATTGGTAATTTATCATTTATTAAATCTTCATTTTGTAATGCTTTTAAATCAAAAGATGGTAATTTAATAGTATTAATAGATTTTTGAATATTTTCTTGTTTCCAACTTTTAGGAATTCCTTTATTGGTTACTTGTGCAATCATATTAGAACTAATCAATAGTACTAACAATAGTGTGATTTTTTTAATCATTGTTATTTGTTTTTTTAGGTTAAAAAGCAAATATAATAAAAAAAAATCTAATTGATAGAAATATTAACAACCTAAAACAACCTAAAAACATTGGTTTATAGTAAACAAAATCTATTCCACTTCATTAATTATAAATGGCGGTTTACTTAACAGGTTAATTGTTTCAGGTATTTTATCATAAAATAATTGCATTACTTTATGTGGTGTAAATAAGTATTCTTTTTTCTTTTCATTTTCCCAGATTTGTAATTCTTGTTTATTTAAAAAAGAACCTTCTTTAAAAGAACCTTTGCTAAATACTTCTTCTATACACAAAGACATGCTAAATGAAGTCATAGGCATATTTTTATTTGAAATACTTGTTAATAAAGTATGCGTAAATACATTTTCATCTTTTGCAAAAACATTATGTAATGGACCTAAATCTAATTTTTTAATTCTTTTTGGATGAATTTTATCTAATTTTTTATCGATTAAATATGCAATCGTATCTAAGTTAATACTTCTGTCGGCTGCAATTTTTAATACCTCATAAATTTTAGATTTATAATCGTTTATATCTTTACCATCGTAATTAAAATACATAAAACAAATAAAAGGTCTATTATATGTGATGTCGTAAAAACTCCAACTGATTAAATATTTAGATTGATATTTATCCGATTTAATAATTTTACCTTGTACAAAACGTTTAAAAATATATCTATTATCTATTGTAGAATAATAAATAATAGATGCTGCTTGATGTAATTTTACTTGATTTATATTTTCTTTATGTTTAAAAAGAGTTTCTAGAAAATCAGATTTTAAAGTTTCTACTTTTGGTAATTTTTCTAAAAATTCGTATTTTAAAGACAAATCATTTACTAGATAGCGAAACTCCATATAATTAGGAAAACCAGATTCTGTTAAATCTATTCTCATTTTGTCCTCGTCGTTAAATAAGTATTTTACACGCAATGCTTCAATAGAATAAATTAAAAGTTCCGTATATTGTTTAATGAATATGGTTTCTTTTTCGTTACAAATATTATTATTTAGTAAACTTGCAATTAATTCCTCAAAAGCATGTTTAACTATTTTGAAATAAAAAGAATATTGTTCTTTAGTATTTAAAGCAGCACTATCTAGAGGTGTTACTATATAATTATCAATTGACATTTGGTATGGTATTTTGTGTTAGTTAAGTTATAATGTTTAACTAATTAATCATCTTTTTTCTTTTTCTTCTTTTTACCAAAAATACCATTTAAAATACCATTTGCAGCATCATTAATAATCTCGTTTGTGTTTGGTTTGGCATTTGTAGTATCTTTTGGTTTTAAGATATTTACATCTTCTAATATATCATTAATAGCACTATTATCACTAATAACATCTTTGATTACTTCGGTTACTTGATCGGTCGCTTGGTTTATTAGCTGCTCTTTCTGATATTTTGCAACTTTTATCGCTAAATCAGTCATTGCTTGTTTAAAATTAGCATTAATTGTTGGTTTTAAAACGGAACCACTAATTAATGCCGTTAAAGGAATTGTAATAGTATCCTTATTTACATTCGTTAATTTTGATAATAAATTCATGGCTTCATTACCTAGATATTTTGCTGGCAAATCCATTTTCATATTATACTGTAATGATTTGTCAAAACCATGATTTCCAGAAATAGTCATGGTAATATCATCATAGGTAATATCAAAAGGTTTTACAGAAACTCTACCATTTTGAAATGTTAATGCTGTTTTTAATTTATCTAACTTTAGCTTTTTAATGTCTATAAAACTTAAATTAGAAGAAATTGCTTGAAATAATGGATTGTCATTATTTTTTATATCATCTACAAATAACTGTGCTAATGCATTACCATTAATTGTATTCATATTAGGAGAAAAATCATTATTTAAACTTCCTTTAATTTTAAATGCAGTATCGTATTTGCCATTTAAAGATTTTGCTATCGGAATTATTTTCTGAAAAGTTTCCATTTTAGTAAACGATTGCATAATGTCAAAATCGTTTACGATTAGATCTAAATCAAATGTGGATGGTGTTACTTTTGTATCTAAAATTCCGTTAAAAGAAATATCACCATCTAACATTTTTGCTTTTGTATTTGTTAGTATTGCTTTTTGATTTTTTAATTGCATTGTAGTTACAACATCGTTTAAAACTAAATCATCATAAACAACTTTCTTAGCATTTAAGGTAGTTTTAATATCTAAAAAATCAGGAATTTTCAAAGATTCCGTAATCGTTTCACTTTTGTTAGTATTTGAATTTTTAGTTGTTTCTTCATTATTTTCATCTATTAAAAAGTCGCTAATTACAAAGTTATTTGAAGTTATATTAAACCTACCTTTCAAATCTTTATCATTCAATAAAAAGGCATATAAATTATCTAATGTACCAGTTGCTCTAAAATCACTCTTGCCAGTCTTTGCGTTAAAGTCGGTTAGTGAAATGCTATTGGTACTAAATTTAATATTTGCATTTTCAATAAAAATAGTATTTGTGGTATCCGAACCTGCATATGAGAAATTTTTTAAGTTCGCATTTCCGTTTGTTTTAATTTTATCAAAATCGTTATTTTCAACAGATTTTTGATCTCCTTTTGTAGTAAAATCCGCTTGGAGAATACCTGTTATTTTTTCATTAAATTTTACGGGATATGCTTGCTTTAAATTATCTAAATTAAGTGTGCCTTTAAAAGAAGTGTCAAAAGTAGGGTTTGTTGTTAAATTAGTAACAGTACCATTAGTTTCGAATGTGTCTTTATCAATAGTAAATTTTAATGTTTTAATATCTAAACCTACATTGTTTTTTATGCTATTATTTATAATCGCTCCATCAAAATTAATATCGGTTACTTCTTTGGTTAAATCAGGATATTTAAAACTAGCATTATCTGTTTTTATTTTAATAGCGTATTTAGGTGTAGAAACATCAGAACTTTTACCTTTAGCATAACCAGAAACAGATGCAATACCAGTTGCAGTAACACCTTTAAAACTATTAGAATACGCATTAGGTATTAAAGATAAAACACTTTTAAAGTTAGTATTAGGTGCGTTGAATTTAATATCAGTTTCAATATCATTTTCATTTAATTTTACAAAACCATCAAAATTTAATTTTAAATCATTGATTGTTAGATTGTTTTCTTTAAATGTATATTTATTTTGATTAAAATCCATTCCTAATACAGTATTTAAATTGATTTTTGCTTTATTAAAATATGCAACTTCGTCTAATTTAAATGTAAATGCCTCTATAGAAGTTTTTGTGTTTAAGTCTGTAGTAGAAGCAGTAAAGTCACCATTTCCTTGATGATCTATATTGTCTAATTTTATATAGGTATCGTTTGTTTTGTCTTTAAATAAAATGGCACTATTTATTAAATTGTATTTACTGATTTCAAAAGTTAAATCCTCGGAAGAGTTTTCATTATTAGATGAATTATCGATTTCATCAGCAGCCTTCTTTTTAATATCGTAATTTACTTTTCCGTCTTTGTTAATTAATAAGTTTAAATCTAATTGATTAAATGTTAGACGTTTTATCGTTATTTTTTCAGTATTCTTTTTAAAAGCATCTACTATATTAATATCTAAAAAAACGTTGCTTGCGTAAACTAAAGTGTCGGTTTCAAAAGTGTTTTCCGTTTTTATACGCAAATCATTAATTGTTAATGTTGCACTAGGGAAATGTTTAAGCAAACTTAAATTAATTGCGGAAT
This sequence comes from Flavobacteriaceae bacterium, assembly GCA_027065775.1. Taxonomy (GTDB): domain Bacteria; phylum Bacteroidota; class Bacteroidia; order Flavobacteriales; family Flavobacteriaceae; genus S010-17. Next base: position 4,379 of record JAMONN010000222.1, read on the forward strand.
AGGTGATATTAATATTATAATCATTGTTAACTTTTTCTATTGCCTTCTTAATGATAGTATCCTTTAATAAGAAAGGTAGTGCTATTAATAGCATGATAATTAATACAATAAATAATATAATTCTTTTAAATAACTTCTTTTTTTTCATAATAAAATAATTAATTATAGCATTGCAAAAATACTACCAATTAGTTAATTTATAATTAAAATGTTGTTAAGATTTTACACTATAAATTAAACCAAATGACAATCTAGAAATCATAAGAAATATAATAAGAGAAAATAGTACCTTTGCAAAAAAATAAAATAGAATATGCTCGACAAATTAAAAGCATTATTTATTGTACAAGAAGAAGAAAAAGATAATACTGCTAAAAAGGCAGAAATTAGTGATAATAAGTTTGAAGAAATAAAAAATAATTCAACAAACAAAATTTCTAATGAAAGCACTTCTTTTAATACCAAAATCATGACCCAACTTTTACAAGTTTTGCATGATAATAATCAAACAGGATTTGATTATATTGAATATAAAAATGCTGTTAAATCTTTAAAGTCTATGAATTTGGATGAGAAAACCAGATTTCAATCTGCTTTTACTACAGCAAAAACTTTAGGAGTTACTAAAATTAAATTATTAAATTCTATTGGGTTTTATCAAAAAATATTACTAAAAGAAGAAGAGAAATTCACAAATTCTTTAAAAAATAATACTACAGATTTAAGTTTATCGCAAAAGAAAGAAATTACAAATTCAATTTTAATTAAAAAGAAACAAATCAAACAATTAACCTCTGAAATAAAAGAACTTGAAAAAAAGATTTATGGCGTAAATAAAAATGGCCATTCTAGTAGTGATTTTGAAATTACATTTAATAGATTAATACAAGAAATGAGAGCAGATATTAAAAAAATTAATAAATATTTGTAACATTGTTATTATACGAGTATCTTATATATAAACCATTCAATACAAAACTAAAAAAAACATGAAATTAACTAAACTATCAAAAACAATATTATTTGCAGTAATTTTAATTGCAGCTTACTATGGTTATAATTATTTGAAAAATAATGGAGGCATAGAAAAAATTGAAAGCATAACAAAAACAAAAAACAAATCTGCAGATGCAAAAGACGTAATTAATATTGGTGTTGTAACTTGGGGCGGTTATGCTGGCGGACAATATTTTAACAAAGGTTTTGATGCAAATACAGAATCACAATTTTATAAAGATTACGGTTTTAAAGTAAATTTTAAAGTTATTGATGATTTTGATGCTTCTAGAGATGCTTTTAAAAGTGGTAATATTGATTTAATGTGGGCAACAATAGATGCTTTTCCAACAGAAATAGAAGGTTTAGAAAAATACGATCCACAAGTTGTATTTCAAGCAGATTGGAGTCGTGGAGGCGATGCAATTGTTGCTAGAAGAGGAATTAATACAGTAAAAGATTTAAGAGGTAAAAAAATTGCGGTAGCACCAATGACACCATCGCATTCCTTTTTAATTTGGTTGTTAGAAGCAGGTGATTTAACTACAAAAGATGTTAAAATTATTGAAGTACCAAGTGCTATTGATGCCGCAGATGCATTTAAAAGTAATTCGGTTGATGCAGCAGTAGTTTGGAGTCCAGATGATGAAGATGCTGTAAATAAAGTGCCAGGTTCTAAAGTGTTGGAAAGTACCAAAAATGCAAGTCATATTATTGCAGATGTTTTTATTGCTAAAAAAGAATTCATTCAAAAACATAAAGAGCAAATGAAGCAATTATATGAAGGTTGGATGAAAGGTGCTGCAATGTTAAATACTTCGGATGAAAAGAAACATCAAGCAGCTAAATATTTAGCAAAAGGTTTAGGTATGCCAGAAGATTTTTGTTACAATGCTATAAATAATACACGTTTAACAACACATGGTGATAACTTGAATTTCTTTGGATTAAATCCTAAATATAAAGGTGTTACAGGTGAAGAATTGTATAATAAAATGAAAATTAAATACAATGATCTTGGTTTCAATACAGCAGGAGCAAAAAGCTGGCGTTTATTAGCTAGTAAAGATATTGTTCCATCTGTTACTGTAACAGTTGCAGGTTCTGAG
>JAMONN010000223.1 GCA_027065775.1 Flavobacteriaceae bacterium
TGCGTGAAAAAAAATGAAAAACAAAAAATCAATTTACGGAATATTAACGTTACTAATAGCAGCATTTATTTATTATCAAAATCAAAATGCAACAATTAATAATGAAGTATCTGAAAATGATACAGATGGCGTTGAAGAAACACAAGTTTTACAAGATAAATTTAATTACTTGCCAACTTCAACAACTAATCAAATTGTAAAACATACCTATTACACTTTATCTTACAGCGAAAAACACGAACAAGCAGAATGGGTTGCTTACGCACTAAAACCTTCGTATTTAAAAAGAATAGATAGAAAAAGACCTTATTTTATTTACGATAAAAAAGTAAAAACAAAATCTGCTAACTACAAAAATTATAAAAAATCTGGTTATGATAAAGGCCATTTATTACCTGCTGGCGATATGCGATTTTCTTTAGATGCTTATAATGATACATTTTACACATCTAACATTTCGCCTCAAAATCACGAATTTAATGCTGGTATTTGGAATACCTTAGAGCAAAAAACAAGATATTGGACTAAAAAATACGGAACATTATATGTAATTACAGGTGGTGTTTTAAAAGGTAATCTAAAAACAATTGGACAAGAAAAAGTTTCGGTACCAAATCAATTTTATAAAATTTTACTTGATTATACCGAACCAGAAATTAAAGCAATTGCTTTTTTAATGCCGCATCAAAATGAAAAAAAAGCATTGTATAAATATGTGGTTTCTATAGATGAAATTGAAAAACTAACAGGTATTGATTTCTTCCCGAATTTACCCGATAATATCGAAAATGCTTTAGAATCTAAAAGTGATTATAAAGGTTGGAGTTTTCGATCTTTTTAAGTATATAGAATTTACAAAATCGTCAATAAAAAAACAAAATTAACTAATATTAATTTTAAAATGCACTGATACTATGACTTAAAGTCATAGTGTCAGTTACAACTCACACCGTGACTCAAAGTCACGGTGTGAGTAATTTGATATTTACCCACATAAAAACGTAGAACCAAATTAGATAACTTATTGGTATCACAAAACACTCAAAATATAATCATTGTCATGTGTAGTTTCAGGTATATCAAACTCAAACCAAGTTTGTAAGTCTAATTCAAAACCAATTCCGTTAAGATAATTTTGTAAAGCAAGATTTAAACCTTTTTTATATTTTTGATGTTCTGCTCCTTTAGGATCTTTATGATACAAGTCGTTTTGAGCAAACCCTTTAAATTCTGGACCAGTAATTTCAATATCAAAATCGGTTGGATTTTTACCAATCGGACTATGAATTGTTGTGGTAAATTGATGCCAAAAAGCAGATTGAACGCAACCAGTTTCAAATAATTGTCTAACAATTTCTAAAGAATCTATAGTTTCTTGTTCCGTTTGTGTTGGGAAACCATACATTAAATAAGCATGTGTCATAATCCTAAATTTAGAGAATGAATTGGTAACTCTAGCAACTTGCGCAATATCAACGCCTTTTTTTATTTTCTTTAGCAATCTATCCGAAGCAACTTCTAAACCGCCAGTTACAGCAATGCAACCCGATTTTGCCAACAATTCACATAAAGAATCATTAAACGTTTTTTCGAACCGTATGTTTGTCCACCAAGTAATATAAACTTGTTGTTTTATTAATTCTTCGGCTAGATTTTTTAGCATTTTTGGTGGTGCAGCTTCATCTACAAAATGAAAACCGTTTGTACCAGTTTCTTTAATAATTTCTTTAATTTTATATACTAAATCTTCTGCTGTTGTATTTTGATAGTTTCCGATATAATCGAGATTAACATCACAAAACGTACATTTTTTCCAATAACAACCGTGAGAAACGGTTAGTTTGTTCCATTTTCCGTCAGACCAAAGTCGATGCATTGGGTTCATAACATCTAAAAAGGATAAATAATTAGCATGGTATAAATCGGAATAATTTGGCGCTGGCAAATCACGATGTAAAACAATGGTATTTGGCAACTTATTTTTATAGACAACTGTGTCTTTTTCTAAAATAAAGGTTCTTTCTAATTGATTTATTTCAATTTCATTATTAACATATTTAATAATATTTAATAAAGGTAATTCGCCACTATCTAAAGAAATAAAGTCAAGATATTTAAAAATTTTGGCATCTTCTAAAGAACGTAATTCGGTATTACAATAACCGCCACCAAAGGCAATTTTTATTTTAGGATAATACGCTTTAATATGTTGAGAACATCGTAAAGCAGAAAACAAATTACCGGGAAAAGGAATCGTAAAACAAACTAATTTTGGTTTATATTTTTTAATTTTTTCGTTTACTAAAACCAACATTTCTTCTTCAATGATAGTTGGTTCATAATTTAAAAATTCTTCCAATTTATCAAAACTACTTGCCGATGTTGCTATTTGCTCTGCATATTTAGTAAACGAAAAAAACGTATCTATATTTGCTTGTATAAAATCGCCTAATTCTTCCACAAATAAAGTTGCTAGATGTTTTGCCTTATCTAATATGCCTAAATTACCAAAGGCGTAATCTAAATCTTCTTCATTTAAATTGGATCGATGACTTTTTGGTAGAAAATTATAACTTAATAATTGATGTGCCGTTACAACTTCGTGTTTTTGAAGATAGTTTATTACGGTTTCAACTTTAGCAATATATTGATCTCTTTGTTGCCAAACAAGTGGGAAATTATAACTCTTATTCGTTTCTGCTTGTTTAAAAACTTTTGTAATAAACTTAGTGGTAAATAATTTTAAAAACAATTCAATACTTAAGTCCACTTGATTTACATTAACTTCTTTTTCTTGTAAAAACCCTTTTAAATAAGCAGTTGCAGGATAAGGTGTGTTTAATTGTGTAAATGGTGGCGTTATTAGTAACACTTTTGGCATGTAGCAAAGGTAAATTAATTAGATATGGATTGCTAGATTACTCTAATTACTTTTTTACAAACTTTTGAGTGCTTTTGTTTTGTTGATTAATTAATGTTATAAAATAAATATTATTTTCTAAATTAGATACATCAATATTTAGAGCAGTATTAGTAATTAATACAGATTTTTTTAATACGATTCTACCTCTAAAATCACTAATTATTATTTCGGTATCTAATAGTGCATTCGCAGTTTTTATAGTTAAATTGTTTTTTGTTGGATTTGGAAAAACAGTAAAACTATTTAAAAGTTGCTCTGAAACGTTTACGGTACAATTTTCATCATTAATAATTTGAGTAGTAACAGTTAGAGGTTCTGCACAAGATCCTATTCCTTGAAAAACATAATAGGTAATACCATTTTCTAATAAAGTGTCATTTGGTAATGGCGTAATTTGAGTTATATCACTAAAATAAAAAAAACTTTGATAACCAGAAGTATTAAAAATTTCTAAATCTTCTAATAGTGAATTTTCTCCTTCACAAAATGTTTGTTCTGTTTCTCCTATAGGAGCAGGAATTGGTTCGTCTAATTCTATAGAAACAGCAGTAGGTTGGGCACAAGACCCTATTCCTTGAAAAGCATAATACGTTGCACCATTAATGATGGGCGTATTATTACTTAATAAATTTAATTGATCAGCATCAGCAAACCAATAAATAGTAGTGAAATCATCAGTATTAATTACGGATAAGTCATTTAGTGTGAAACCACTATCACATCCAAAAAAATCGCCATTATAAATTGGTGCAGGAATTTCAGTTAGTAAATGTATAGTAACAGCTAAACTTGTTTCATCAGTATTTAAACTTTCAAAAGCGTAATAGGTTGTGCCGCCTATTAAAGGTGTTGTTATTGGTAAAGGTGTACTTGTGTTATCATTAGAATCAAACCAAAAAACTGTACCTGTTGTTGTATTTACAATAATAGCATCTAGCATGTTATTATCTGAACTACAAAAATACTGTTCTGTGTTTCCTGTAGGTGTTGTAATTGCAAAATTTAATTGAGATAATAATACAAAAACTACTATAATTAACTTTTTCATAATGAATTATTTTTACACGAAAATAACAAAATTAAACAACAATCCCATCATTTACCTCTTTTTCTCACAAAATTCTTTAAATAAGCAGTTACAGACGTTGTTTTTACCGCAAAGGTCGCTAAGTTTTCGCAAGGATCGCAAAGGTTATCTTTCATTGCGTTCTTTGCGATTTTTTCATTGCGTTCCTTGCGGTTAATTTTTTCACTATTTACAAAACCACAATCTCATCATCACGCAACAAATCAATATTACTAAATCTAAGTAATAATTGAACAACGGCAAGTGTATCTTTCTCACAATATTTTACAATGCGGTTTAAGTTTTTTTCTTTGTAATAAACTTCGGCAACTTGTGAACCATCAATATCATCTTTTGGCGACGGAATATTTAAAATATTAGTCAATAAACTAAGTGAAGTATAATGTTTATAGTCACCAAATTTCCATAATTCTAAAGTGTCTATATGTTGTACTTCCCAAGGTTTTTTACCGAAAAGATTTAGTTTTTCAGGCAATGTTATATTATTGATTATCATTCTTCTAGCGATATACGGAAAGTCGAATTCTTTACCATTATGCGCACAAAGTAGCTGTTTTGGTTTGGAAAAATGTTCGGATAATAGATCTTTAAATTCGTTTAAAAGTTCTTTTTCATTATCGGAATAATACGATTTTATTCTAAAAGTTCTATTCTTTTCAAAAGATGAAAAAAAACCAACCGAAATACAGATTATTTTACCAAATTCCGCCCAAATTCCTGCACGTTCATAAAATTCTTCTGGTGTAAATTCTTCTTTGCGCTGGTATTTAGTTTTTTTAGCGTAGAATTCTTGTTTTATTTTTGATAAACCTGAAAAATGTTCAAATTCAGGAACAGTTTCAATATCTAAAAACAAAATGTTTTCGGGTTTTATTTTACTTAGCATTTTTTATTTTTCTACTAAGGTATAAAATATTTTAGAACTTGTTTTAAAAAAAGATAAGTTACTTATTTTTTTGCTTTGTAAAGTGGTACGTTAGAACAAGCTTCGCCGTACATGATACTAGTTGCAACTGGAGTTAATTTTTCAATTAATTGCACATAAGCAGTTTGAGGTATTGGTTTTGTTGCACAACCTTTTACTAAAATAAGTTTATCTCTAAAAAATTCGACATCTAATTTATTAATAATTTCGTTAAATAAAATAGACTCTATTTTATCAATATCTCCAACAACAACTCGTTTAGTAAATGGTGCTAATTTTGTAGTGATTAACAAATATGCCCATGCAGGTATTATTGCATCACTACTACAATGAAGAGCTACAAATGCATTTTTATATTTACTCCAATCATGATTGTTTACGCTTTCACGAAAATCTTTTTCTTTTAAAATAATTTCTTGAAATAACCAATCTTTAATATCAAACAAAATACGTTCACCTAAAGGATAAAAATCCTCTAAATCTATAGTTATTAATTTGCTATTTGCTACTCTATTTATGATTTCATCTTGCATCTAAACCCCTTAATTTTCAAATATTTTTATAAAAAACCTAATTCTAATTTTGCTTCTTCACTCATTAAGTCTTGCGACCAAGGTGGATCGAAAGTGATTTCGACTTCAGCATTATTTATTTCTTCGAGGGTTTTTACTTTTTCTTCTACTTCCACAGGTAATGTTTCTGCAACAGGACAATTAGGAGAGGTTAAGGTCATTAAAATTTTAGCATCATTATCCTCATTTACCAAAACATCATAAATTAAACCTAATTCATAAATATCTACTGGTATTTCTGGATCATAGATTTCTTTAAGTTTTTCTATAATTTTATCCCCTATATTTTGAACTTCGTTTTCTGTCATTCTTTTTAATTATCTATCTCAACGTTTCGATACAAATGTATAACAATTTAATTGTTTTCTAATTCAAATTTTAAAGCAAAGTACTTTATGCGCTTAATCATAGATACTAATCCGTTTGCTCTTGTAGGTGATAAATGTTCTTTTAAACCAATTTTATCAATAAAATCAGCATTAGTTTCAATAATAGTTTTTGGTGTTTGATTAGAATAAATTCGAATTAAAAGCGAAATAATACCTTTAGTTAAAATAGCATCGCCATCTGCGGTAAATACAATTTTGTCTTCGTTTTTTTCGGCATATAACCAAACGTTAGATTGACAACCAAAAATTAAATTTTCGGTTTGTTTGTGTTTTGAATCAATTAATGGTAATGATTTTCCTAATTCAATTAAGTATTCATATTTTTCCATCCAATCATCGAATAATTCAAATTCAGCGATAATTTCTTCTTGTAATTCTTTAATAGTCATCTATTATTTTAGATTTTAGATTATTTTTAAAACTATTTCTTTAATAATCGTTATTAAAACTTATTTTTGCAAAGTTAAGACTAAAAATTAAAGACCAAAGACTAAAGACTAAATATATGAGCAAACTTTTAATAGTAGGAACTGTA
>JAMONN010000224.1 GCA_027065775.1 Flavobacteriaceae bacterium
AGTTTTAAAAGATAACAATGGTGTTTCAAATTGGAACATTATTTATAATCAATTAGAAAAATATTACCCTAACATTAAAAACCCTAAAGATTGGAAAGCAGGAGTTAGAGGTGTTTTGTACAGAGATTTAAATAAGAATTTTAAAATGATTGAAGGCAGTTTAATTGCGTTAATTGATTTTAATGAAGAGTTTTTGGTTTTAGAAGAAGATATTAAAGATACTTCTAAATCAATTCAAACAAAAATTAGAATTGGTCAAGAAAAATTTAGAAAAAAACTACTAAAAGAGTTTGCTTTTTGTCCTATAACTTCTATAAACGAAAAAAGATTGTTAGTTGCAAGCCATATTAAGCCTTGGGCAGTTTCTAATAATTTTGAAAGATTAGATGTAAATAACGGTTTCATTTTCAGCTCTACAATTGATAAGTTATTTGATAGTGGTTTAATCTCTTTTAAAAACAATAGAAGAATTATAATTTCACCTACTTTATCTGAAAAAAACATTAGAAATATTGGTATAGAAAGAAACCGAAAGTATTATCAATTACCAATAGATAATCGTATAAACTATTTACATTTTCATAGAGAAAATATATTTATTGATAAAAATTAAAAGGTTTATTAAAACCATCCGATGAAGGTTTTAATATTTTGGTAAATAGTAATGATAATAAATTTTCACAAAAAGTTCGAAATTTAATTGCCCATAGAACTTTTGAACGCTATGGACATGCTGAATACAAAAGGACTAGAACAGGAAATAATATTCAGATAACTAATGAGTGCTGTACATTCGATTTTGAGGATTTTTATGGTGCAGAAGTTGGAAAAGTATTCATAGAAATTCACCACACAAAACCAATTTTTCAATATGAAGATTCTGACACAGAAAAGACAGTAGAAAATGCGTTAAAGAATTTAATACCTGCTTGTTCAAATTGTCATAGAATGGTGCATCGTAATTGGTCAAAACCACTTGAAATACAATATTTAATTGGGAGAATAGAACAAAATGGAATTTATAGATAGCAAAACATTATGCACATCAATTACTTGCACTTTAAAATCTCACTAACCATTGTGTGTAATGCGAAAAAACCTTAAAATCTCATCAATTAGAAGAATAAAACGAATGAACAAAACTCTAAATAAAAATCTAATTGAAACAAAAACGGAAGTTTATGATAAAGTTAATCTTCAAATTTCAAAAATGAATAATGAACTTGAAGGAACAGAGTATGATGCTTGTCAATTCGAACTAAACGGAATGAAAGTCATCAGTAGAAGTTCGAAAATTACACCAAAAAAAATTGGCCAATTTGTGACATTTTGGAAACGAAATAAAAAAGGAATAACGGAGCCTTTTAGTGAAATTGACCGAATTGATTTTTATGTGATAAATGTAAAAAAGGAAAACAACTTTGGGCAATTTGTATTCCCAAAGTCTGAATTAATTAATAAAGGAATTATAGCAACAGAAAAAAAAGACGGGAAAAGGGGATTTAGAATTTATCCAAAATGGGATAATGCCGAAAACAAACAAGCAAAAAAAATTCAAAAATGGCAACTGAATTATTTTTATGAAATTAATGAGAATACGGATTTAAAAAAAGTGAAAGAATTATATAACGGAATTTGAAATATAAAACACCACACACAACAAAGTGTAAAAACAACAAGGGTTTTTAGTGCTAAGTTCCAAATCCCGATATAGAAAACACGATTATAGCACACCCCCTTAGCACGCCTAGCAAATCCAAAAAATGCCTAACCACCACTACATTAAAAACAATTCAAAGAAGATGCAAAAAAAAGTCCATGCTATTAACCCTGCGGCATAAGTAAGATAACTTACAGGCTATAAAACCGTGTTTAGATTGAACAAAACAGTTAAAATCATGTTGGCATGCATATATTTTAAAGTTAAACTTTAAAATATATGGGTGAAAAAACGATATTTATCAAATAAAATACTTAAGCTGTTGGAAATGTTTTATTTACCTTGAGTCCAGACACCCACTACAAAAACAACTTTAAAGCCGAAGCATAGTTTTTAACCATGGTCTCAGAATAGTTATCAATTCTAGTCTGCTTGATAAATCTTGTAATTATTTCTTGCTTTTTCATTAAGTATGGTATATTTTACGTGGTATATGTAAAACAACATATCATATAAGTCGTAGTATATACAATTATGTATATTACGATGCTTTACCTGCAATTATCAAAAAAATGAACAACAGAATTTTAATAGTCTTATTTTTATGCTTGAATTTTTTGGCTTGTGCTCAAAAAGAAAAACAAGAACCGATTAATAAAAAGGAAGTTAAAGAAGACCTAAATGAAATTTTGACGGAAATAAAAGACAATTATATCTATCTAAATGAAAAAAATACTGATTTAAATTGTATCAAAGAAAAGTACACCAAAAAAATCGACTTCATTAAATCAGAAGAAGAAGTTGTTTTGTTTTTCGAGTACTTATTGGACGAATTTTACGATAGTCATATAACATTAAATACCAACCGAAAGTCATCATTTAGATTAAACTCACCTATTCACTCTAAAACTGAAAATGGAAAAACAATAATTATCAATGTTTGGCAAAATCAAATTGAGAACCTAACAGAGAATATTATTGGAGCGGAAATTTTAAAATTTAATGGAAAAGAGTTTGATAAAGTAATTGACCAATTCCCAACTGAATGTAGCAACAAAGATAATAAAACAGTAAGAGAGTGGATTGGAAATAAAATTCTTGCAGGAAGATACAATGAACCACGGAATTTAGAACTCAAACTTTTAAATGGAGAATTTATAGAGTTAAACCTTAACAGTCTTGTAATTAAAAAACATAATTCTTTACTATCATTTCATCAAACAGATGATAACATAGGAATAATTACAATCAATAATTCATTGGGAAACAATGCGCTAATAACTGAATTTGACAAAGCCTTAAATTCACTTGAAAACACAAAAGGCTTAATAATTGACCTTCGAAATACTGTTAGTGGAGGAAATTCGTATGTTGCTCGTGGAATAATGAGCAAATTTATAGATAAAGATTTACCTTATCAAAAACATCAAACCATTGATGAAAGTTGGGACAACCAACCCAAAGTTAAAAGAAGTTGGGTTGAATATGTAAGCCCAAGAGGAAAGCAATATAAAAAACCTGTTGTGATACTTGTTGGTAAATGGACAGGAAGTATGGGAGAAGGATTGGCAATTGGATTTGAAGGAATGAATAGAGCAGAAATAGTTGGTACAGAAATGGAACAATTAGCAGGTGCAATTTTTAATTTTGGGTTTAAGCACCAAAATTTTGGGTTTCAATTATCACAAGAAAAATTATATCATATAAACGGAACGCCACGAGAGAAATATATTCCAACAAATTATGCAAAACAAACTCAAATTATTGAAGATGAAATAATGAAAAAAGGAATAGAAAAAATAAAAAAAAGCAGGTAACAAAGAACTGTGTAAAAAACAATAAGGGTTTTAGTGCTTAACCTAAAGTTTAGTTCATTTTACGAAGTCCGCAAAATTTACAATTTTGCGTTAATATTTGGGAATCAAAATTGTAAATTTGGCTAATTGCTAAACTGAAAGTAAGAGCATTTAATTCCTTTACTGTTCTTATACAAACCGTTAATAAATCACTTCAATACAGGTAATTTATGCTAAATGTTAAAGGACTAATTATTTTTACCTAAATTCTTTAAAGTTATATAAACTTAATTCTGTTAATTTTAATATTTTTAATCACAAAAATATAATTAAACCCCAACTTTTATATCTGATCCGTTTTAAATCAAACGCATTACATTTTCTGTAATTCGATCACATCTACTAAATCCGAATTCAAAAATAGTTTTGTTTTCTGCAATTTTAAATAATTTTTCTTTTAATAATGTTTTCGCTCTATGAATACGAACTTTTACATTTGAAACCGAAATATCTAAACAGTCAGAAATTTCTTTAATACTCATTTCTTCTACTTCTTGTAAGATATAAACTGTTTTATATTTTGTTGTTAAACTATCAATGGTGTTTTCTAATAATTGTTTTGCTTCTTTTTGAATAATTCTTTTTTCTGGATTTAACTGATTGTTATCTGGCATTTCTAAAATAGTATTGCTATTAAAACTTTGTGATGAATCATGTAAATTAAACACTTTATTCTTTTCTTTTAATCGCGCTAAACTTTCATTAATACCAATGCGAATTAGCCAAGTTGCATAACTAGAAGCAAGTTGCATAACTAGAAGTATGTTTATTGATATAGTTTTTCAAACGCTTTTAAATGCGTGTTTTGCATAATATCTTCAATTTCAGCATAATCTTTTATGTAACTTCTAATAATACGATATAATTTTTGATTATTTCGCCTTAAAAGAATTTCAAATAATTCTTTTTCGCCAGAAAGAATACGATTAATAATGGTTTTTTCTGGTATTTTATGATTGTTGAAATCGTTTATTTTAATTACTTCCATATTGTTTTATTTTTCCTTTAGATAAGAATAAACCAAAATAGTTACAAAATTTTGTAACCTTTTTGAAACTCTCTTATCTAAAACTCGAAATTAATTTAAAAATATAAATAAAATAAATGTACAATTAGTAAAAACAGTTTTAAAATAAACTTTTGGTTTAGATATTGGCGTTTGAATTATTTCAGTTTTTTTATTTCCCTGACTTTTAAGACATAAACGAAAAAATAAATAGAACTAAAATGTATGTAGATAATCGTTTTTGTTGTTTGATAAAATAACATCACCAAACCTATTAGTATCCATTTTACCAAGATTAAATAAACCATATTCTAAGTCAAAATTATTTTTAATGTTTTCTTCATTTAATACAAATAATTCTTTTTCAATAAAATCTAATGAATCTAAATCCGACGATAGAATACCAATAGTAATGTTTTTTCTAAACTCATTAATTTGAAAACGAATTATTTGTACAATGCCTTCTTTTATTATTATACTTTTAAAAACACTTCTTTTTTTATTTTTTAAAGTATATTTTTTAAGAAGTTTTAGTTCCTTATTATAATGTTCTATATAGTAGTTTTTTGTATAACCGCTTAAACCTATTTTAGCGGTTTTTATTACTAATAAACCTCCTTTTCCATTATCTTCTGAAAACAATAAACTAGTGTTTCTAACTTTATCTCTATAAATTTCACTTTTTTTTATATCAATATTTATGTCTTGACTAAAAATATTAGTTACTATAAAAAATAATAGTATTGCTAGTTTTTTCATCTTTGTATTTTAAAAATTTATTCTTTATCTGTTTTTAAAGCAGCAAAAATTTTGGTTTCTAATTCATCCATAAGTTCTGGGTTGTCTGCTATTAAACCTTTAACAGCATCACGACCTTGACCTAATTTAGTTTCGCCATAACTAAACCACGAACCACTTTTTTTAACAATATTATGTTCTACCGCAAGATCTAAAATTTCACCAACTTTAGAAATTCCTTTACCGTACATAATATCAAATTCTGCTATCTGAAATGGTGGAGCAACTTTATTTTTAACCACTCTTACTTTAGTTAAATTACCAATAACTTTATCGCCATCTTTTATTTGTGTTCTTCTACGGATATCTAAACGTACCGATGCGTAAAATTTAAGTGCATTTCCACCAGTTGTAACTTCAGGGTTACCAAACATTACTCCAATTTTTTCACGTAATTGATTAATAAATATTACGGTACAGTTTGTTTTACTAATTGTACCTGTTAATTTACGTAAAGCTTGTGACATTAAACGTGCATGTAAACCCATTTTAGAATCGCCCATTTCGCCATCAATTTCTGATTTTGGCGTTAATGCAGCAACGGAATCTATAACTAAAATATCTATAGCACCAGAACTGATTAAATTATCGGCTATTTCTAAAGCTTGCTCGCCATAATCTGGTTGTGAGATTACTAAATTATCTATATCTACGCCTAAATTGGCTGCATAAAAACGGTCAAAAGCATGTTCTGCATCTATAAATGCTGCGATTCCGCCTGCTTTTTGTGCTTCGGCGATTGCATGAATTGCTAAGGTGGTTTTACCAGATGATTCTGGTCCATAAATTTCGATAACTCTTCCTCTAGGATATCCGCCAACGCCTAATGCTAAATCTAAACCTAATGATCCAGATGAAATTGCATCTATATCTACGTGAGCAACATCACCTAACTTCATTACAGCACCTTTACCGTAACTTTTATCTAATTTATCTAATGTAAGTTGTAATGCTTTTAACTTTGCTTCTTTTTCTTTGTCTGCTTTTGCCATAATATTCGTTTTTTGTAGTTTGCTAAATTAAGTATTTTTATTTTAAAGTATTTATCCCGAAGTATCGGGAATAAGTGCCTAAAGTTTTATGCTTTTTAATTAATAATACTGCAAATATAAAATGGTTTAGTGACAACAGTATGTCAGCTAGTTTTTTTGACGTGGATTTCACAGATTTTTCACAGATTTAAAATCTAAGTTAATGAACCTCATCTAGATAGTTGCTTAATTTAAAGTCTTTAAAATGTTCAAAAGATTTATTGCTGATTTTAAGCGTTTCTATTTTATCTAATCTAAATTCTCTAATTGCTTTTCTTAGAAGACAAAAAGCTATTAAAATCCAATCGTTTTCTGTAAAATATAAAGCTAGTGGTTTTATGTTTCGTTTGGTAAGTTCGTTTTTATATATGGAAATATAGGTAATATCTAATTCTAAAAAATCGGTTATTCCTGTTTGAATTTTAGATAAAAAATCACTTTTGGGATCTACTTTATATTTATTGTCTGCACTAATTCTTTCTGCTAATAATTCGATTTTTTCTTTTTGTTGATTTCTTAGAACTGCTTTTATTTTAATTAATGCGGAAGTGTAATTTTTAGATAAGGATTTTTCATTTTTCTGTTGAACAAGTTTATCTGCTGTTATTAATGCGTTTGCTTCATCTTCGGTAAACATAACTGGTGGCAAACGATAACCTTCTACAATAAAGTAACCAATACCATTTTCTGAACCAATAGGTACACCTGCTTCTTGTAAGGATTTTATATCTCTATAAACAGTTCTAAGACTAATTTCGAATCGGTCTGCAATTGTTTGAGCTGTCACAATTCGTTTTGATTGTAATTGAGTTAAAATTGCTGTTATTCGGTTTATTCGGTTCATTTTAAACGTTTTATAATCACTTTTTAATCATATAAATATGTGGAATATCATCTTCTAGATATTCAGTACCTTCTTGAATAAAACCTAAATTATTATAGAATTTTTTTAAATATGTTTGTGCAGAAATAGCAATTATAGTTTCGTTAAAATTATTATTAATAGCATTAATAGATACTTCCATTAATTGGTAACCATATTTATGTTTACGTTCTTTTTGAGTAACAACTACTCTACCAATACTAGCAAATTCAAAATAATCGTTTGGTTTAAAAATACGTGTATAAGCAATTATTTTATCGTTTTTATATCCTAAAATATGTAATGCTTTTTGATCTTTATTATCTACATCTTGATAAGGACAATTTTGTTCTACCACAAAAACTTCAGCACGTAAACGTAATACTTCGTATAATTCATCTTTTGTTAATTGATGATAGGATTTTGTTTTAAAAATAAGTGTATTCATTTTAAATCAAAATAATTTAAGAACAAGATATTTTAGCAACTCTTGTTTGATGTCTTCCGCCTTCAAACTCTGTATTTATAAATATTTTAACAAAACCTAATGCTTGTTGTAATGAAACAAATCTTGCTGGTATTGCTAAAATATTTGCATTATTATGTTGTCTTGCAAGAGTAACTAATTCATTATTCCAACATAAAGCAGCTCTAACATTCTGATGTTTATTTGCTGTCATTTGTGCACCATTACCAGAACCACAAATAATAATTCCTAAATCTGCTTTATTATTTTGTACTTCATAAGCTGCAAGATGAATTGTATCTGGATAATCCATACTATCTGAATCATCTGTACCAAAATTAACAACTTTATGATTTTGTTGCTCTAAATATTTAATAATTTCGAATTTATATTCGGTTCCTGCGTGATCGTTAGCTATGGCAATTTTCATAAAATGATTTATTGATTCTTAACAAAAATACTACTATTAACAATATAAAAATAGATTGTTAATACCATTTTATAAATATATAATTTTTAAAGAGTTATATAAAGTATGAATTGTTAATAGTTTTTTATTTAAAAAAGAAAAGAAAATTTTGATTTTAAAATTTATATTCTAATACAATATTAGTATTGATATTAATAAAAAATTTATCTATTTTTAAAGGTAGTTTATTAACATAAAAATAGATGCTTATTAAAGTTATTAATAAAATAGTTATTAATAAATATGGTTAATTACTGTTATTAACAATCTGTGAATAGTTACTTATTTATAATTGATTTTTAATTATTTACAATATGAATAACTTGTTACTAATTTTTAATAAGTAATAAATACAACTAATTTTTATTATTTTATTGTAGCTATTAACAGACTATAATACCCATCATTAGTTTTTTAAAATTTTAAAAATAAAATAATATTATGTATATAAATGTTAATAACTGTTTTTGAAAAATAAAAAAGAGTAACAAATAAAATAATTTATTACTCTTTAAAAAATATTACTTTTACTTTATAAAGTAGCACATGCTTTTTGTATTCTACTTATTGTTTCTTCTTTACCTAACATACTTGCAATATCAAAAATATGTGGTCCTTTCATTGCACCAACTAGAGATAATCTAAATGGTTGCATTATTTTACCAAAACCTATTTCTTTAGAAGTTATCCATTCTTTTACTTTTGTTTCTATGTTTTCGGTTGAAAAATCAGTAATTGCAGTTAATATTACAATTAATTCTTCCATTAAATTATTAGTATCTTCTTTCCATGCTTTTTTAGATGCTTTTACATCATATTCTAATGGTGTTATAAAAAAGAAGTTAGATAAATTCCAAAAATCACTTACAAAAGTTGCTCTTTCTTTTATTAATGAAATTACTTTAGTTCTATATTCAGTATTAAAATCTTTAAAACCATTACCATCTAAATTAGCATCTATTATAGGATTAAATAATTCAACTAAATCTGTATTATTTTTATTTTGTAAATATTGGTTTTGAAACCATTTTGTTTTATCTAAATCAAACCTTGCTCCTGCTTTATTTACTTTTTTTAAATCGAATACTTGTATTAATTCATCTAAAGAAAATAGTTCTTGTTCTGTACCAGGATTCCATCCTAAAAAAGCGAGCATATTTATTAATGCATCGTTAAAATAACCATCTTCTTTATAACCTCTAGAAACTTCATTGGTAGTTTCGTTTAGATATTCCATCGGAAAAACAGGAAAACCTAATTTATCACCATCACGTTTACTTAATTTACCTTTACCTGTTGGTTTTAAAATTAATGGTAAATGTGCAAATTCTGGTGCTTTCCAATCAAATGCTCTATATAATAAAATATGTAATGCCATTGATGGTAACCATTCTTCACCTCTAATTACATGACTTATTTTCATTAAATGATCATCTACAATATTTGCTAAATGATAGGTTGGCATTCCGTCAGATTTAAATAATATTTTATCATCTAAAACATTTGTATCAATTTTAACTTCACCTCTAATAATATCTTGCATTATTAAAGTTTCGTTGGTTGGTGTTTTAAAACGTATAACATATTTATCACCATTTTTAATACGTTTTTCTACTTCTTCGGTTGATAAAACTAAAGAATTCACCAAACGTCCTTTTTCTCTATTATGCCAGTTATAGATAAAGGTTTTTTTCTGTTCTTCGTGATTTTTTCGTTCTTCATTTAATGCTTCTGCAGTATCAAAAGCGTAATATGCTTTTTCGTTTTTAATAAGAAAATCGGCATATTTTTTATAAATTTCTTTTCGTTCGGATTGTCTATACGGTCCAAATTCTTCATTTTTATTTGGTCCTTCATCAAACGGAATATTACACCATTTTAAAGCATCAATTATATATTGTTCTGCATTAGCAACATATCTATTTTTATCGGTATCTTCTATTCTTAAAATAAAAGTTCCGTTATATTTTTTAGCAAATAAATAATTAAAAAGTGCTGTTCTAACACCACCAATATGTAATGGTCCTGTTGGACTTGGTGCAAATCTTACTCTAACTTCGTTGGTCATTTTTTTATTTTTATAAGTGCAAATATACTGCTTATTCTTAATTATAAATTTAAGAGTTAATTAAAAATAGGGTGTTTTTCCCCTTTTTTAATTTAATTAATTTATCTTTCTTTGCAAAAAGAACCTTAAACCTTAATAATTATGTCTAAACAAATTTCTCCAGTAACAGCAACACAATTATGTGATAATTATGATACAAAATATGTCGAGTTATGTAAATTAATTAAAAAAGATGATAATCGCTCTTGTTTATTTTCATTAACAGAATTAAAAAATTATATAGATTATTTAGAAAAATCAAGTAGTAATATTGATGGAATACGTATTTATTTAGGTTCATATAAAAACAATAAAGGACCTCAAAAAGCTATAAGTAATGATTTAACCACAATGTTTTTAGCACCTACATCTAATGGGATAGATAACACAAAATTAAATGCATTTAACTTTGTTGACCCAAGAATTCCGCCTAAAAAATATAGTAAATAGTAATATTTTATGCCGAAAATTTCATTTTATTTTATATGTTTCGCCACTATTATGGCTTTTTTAAAGTACAATAAATTTAAGAAATCTAAATATCAATATTTTAGTTTATATATTGGATTTATTTTTATTTTGGAAACACTTTCACTTAAATTTTTTAATTTTAATAATTTACCATTTTATAATACATTAATAATATTATCCTTTTTATTTTATTTTTATTTTTATAAAAATATTTTTAGAATTAAAAAAAGTCAAAGGTTAATGAGTATTTTTAGTATACTTTTTATTTTATTTGGACTTTTTGATTTAATAATTTTAAAAAATAATTTTTTAAATAATTTTTTAAATAACACATTAGTTTTTGGTAGTTTTTTATTGATAATTACAATTATTGTATTTTTAATAGAAATTGTTAAAAATGAGGATATTGTATTTAATATTAAAAAGTCTTTTATTTTTTGGGTTAGTATAGGTATATTATTATTTTATATAGGTATATTTCCTATAATGATAACAATAAATTATTTAAAATACGGAAGTTACCAAATATATGACCTTGTTATAACCATTTTAAATTTCATAATGTATAGTTGTATAATTATTGGTTATCTTTATTCAGATCCAAAATATAATTACTAAATTAAAAATGCTATGAAAAACTATTTTAATTTAACAGAACAATTGATTATAACCTTTACAATGGTGTTATTATTATTAGGTTGTACCATTATTTATTTATTTATATTTATTCAAAATCAAAAGAAGCAAAAGTATATATTAACCAAAAAATTAGATGAAGTAAAAATAAATAAATTAAACTAAAAGTTATGGAAACTATATCTACATTAGTCGTAACAATAGCAACTATAATTAGTTTATTTTATTATAAAAAGTTTATTAATACGCCTTATGTATATTTTATTTATTATTTAACCTATACTTTATTTACAGAGGTTATGGGTGTGTTATTTGGACACATTTTATTAATTTATAATGTTTTTATATATAATATTTACACTATAGTTACCTTTATTTTTTACTTTTTGTTTTTTCGTTTACTTTTCAAAAGCAACAAACTAAAAAAGTTAATGGTTGCGTTTCTTTTGTCTTATATTCTTTTTATATTCTTAGATTTATTAGTTTTAAAACCTAATTTTTTTAAGAACTCATACACACATATTTTTGTTTTTGGTTCTATATTATTAATTAGCACACTTATCTTATTTTTAATTGAAATTATTAATAATAAATTTGCTATATTTAAATATAAAGAAACTTTAATTTTTTGGATTTGTATTGGCACTTTATTATTTTTTATTGGAGTTCTACCAGTAATGATTTCTGTTGAATATTTAAAGTATGAGGGTTTATACGATATTGTAGTGGCAACCCTTAATATTATAATGTATGGTAGTTTTTCTTATGGGTTTATTAATTCTAATCCAAAATATAATTATTAAATAATAATATGCCAAATTTATTTTTTTATATAACTATTGCATCTACATTAACGGCATTTTTATATAAAAAAAAGTGGGAAAATACTAAAAATCAATATTTTGTATATTTTTTATTCTTTACATTTTTAATAGATAAGATTTGTTACTTAAATAGATTGTTTCATGTAATTAGTATAGATGGTATGAATAATAACAATCCGTTTTATAATTTTTATAGTGTGGTGACTTTTCTTTTTTTTCTTATTTATTATAAATTTCAATTTAAAAAACAATATTTTAAAAACACCATGAATTGGTTTTTAGGATTGTTTGTAATAGTTGCAGTTTATGAACTGTTTTATTTAAAAACATCCTTATTAAATGGTTTTTTTATGCCAACTACTATTTTTGGTTCGTTACTATTTATTATTACATTACTTTTATTTTTATATGAGATAATTGTAAATAAGCATATTATTTTTAATGTAGAAAAATCTTTAATTTTTTGGATAAGTATTGGTTGTTTACTTTTTTATATTGGCGTAATACCAATTGTTATTTCCTATAAAAGGTTAAATGTTGATGGTCTTTTTGATATTGTTCTTAATATTTTAAATAGTATTGCACACCTTTGTTTTATAATTGGTTTTATTTTTTCAGATAAAAAATATAACTATTAAAAAATGTATAACTTTGTTAAAATATTTAGTTACAATTTGATACAACAACAAAACATAAACGAAACCACAAAAATTGCTACCAATGTAGTTGAAAACACAACGGAATTAGTAATTATTGGCACAACAATAATTGTTTTATTATTGGCAATTACACTTATATTTTTATTTTTATTTATTCAGAAAAAAAAACAAAAACACTTATTAGATAAAAAAGAATCAAAACAAAAATATGCAAAGGAATTAGCACTATCACAAAATGAAATTAGAGAAAAAGCATTAGAGAATATTAGTTGGGAAATACATGATAATGTAGGACAATTATTATCTGTTTCTAAATTACAATTAAATAGATTAGAAACAAAAGTTTCCAAAGAAAATAAAGCAGCGTTACATGAAGTAACTACCTTAGTAAGTAAAAGTTTACAAGACTTAAGAGCATTATCTAAATCTTTAAACCCTGTTTCTATTCAAAAAACAGGCCTTATTGCTGCATTACAATTAGATGTTGATAGATATAACCGATTAAATTTTATTAAGGCAAACCTTAAGGTTATTAATGAACCATTTCGTTTACCAAAAGAGAAAGAGACTATTTTGTTTAGAATTGTTCAAGAATTCATTCATAATTCTGTTAAGCATTCAAAAGCAAGCGAATTACACGTTACTTTATCTTTTCAGGATAACGATATTGAAATAATCGTAAAAGACAATGGTATTGGTTTTGAAATCGAAAACGAATCTACAAAAAGAGGTATTGGTTTATTAAATATGAAAGGAAGAGCAGAATTAATTAAAGCAGAATTTAAACTAACCTCTAAATCAAATAAAGGAACTACAGGTTATATAAAGTGTAGTAAAGATAAAATTGAACTTTAAAAAAAGAGTATGAAAAAAATAATAATAGTAGATGATCATATTTTATTTTCACAAGCATTAAGAGGTTTAGTAGATGATTTTGATGATTTTGAAGTTACAGAACAATTTAAAAATGGTAAAGAATTACAAGACTTCTGTTCTACTTGTACACAACCACCAGATTTAATTTTGATGGATGTTCAAATGCCAATTGTTAATGGTATTGAAGCAACACAATGGTTAAAAGATAAACACCCTGAAATAAAAGTATTAGCATTAACAATGGAAGATGATGAATTAACCATTCTAAAAATGATTAGAGCAGGAGCAAAAGGTTATTTATTAAAAGATATTCATCCAACAGTATTACACCAAGCAATACACGAAACAATAAACAAAGGTTTTTATTATACAGAACAAGTGTCGGATACTTTACTGCATGCACACGAAATAGAAACAAAACCACTACATAAAATTGATTTAAAAGATAGAGAGTTAGAGTTATTAAAATATGCAGCACAAGAAATGACTTATAAACAAATAGCCGAAAAAATGTTTTTAAGTCCAAAAACAATAGATGGTTATCGTGAAAAACTGTTTGTAAAATTAGATGTGAAAAGCAGAGTTGGTTTAGTTCTTTATGCCATTAAAGAAGGTTTAGTAGAATAAAAAACACCTTTGCTTTTAAAAACAAAGGTGCTTGATAAAATATTTTAAATTAATTAAATTTTGATAAATTTAGTATTAATTTTTTCTTCATTTTCCGTTATAACGGTTAAAGTATAAACTCCTTTTTTTAATCTATTAATTGAAATATTATTTAAGTTATTTTCTGAGATTACTTTGTTTGATATTTCAACCCTTCCAAAAATATTACTTATACTAAAGGAAGTTACTTTACTTTCAGATTGTATAGATATATAATCATTTGATGGATTAGGAAAAATATTAACTTGTTGCTTTTCTTGAAAATGTTCATTTCCACCATCTTCACCATTACCAATAACACCCAACAAATCTATTATCTCTTGTTGTTGTCTAATTGATAAACCATTAACTCCACTTGATTGAGATCTATGATTAAAAGTTAACTGATACGTAAAACTTTCATCTACACAACAATCAGGATTTGGTGGTGTATAAAGACCAATTATGTACATAGTATCTTGAGCAAAAGTATATAGTGGGAATTGTGTTGTTAAATTCCATGTTCCACTTGGGTAAAATGCTCCTGGAGGATTAATATACACACCAGAAGTATTACCCCAACTTAAAGGACCAATAGTTATTGATGGATAGGTTAAAACTTCAGCAACAAACCAATAGTAATCATCACTATCACAAACTAATTGATCATCACTTGGGCTAATTGTATCAACAGATGCTGTAATTACCTGTGGATTTCCTTGATGTTGAACAGTTATACTATACTCAGGATCAGGCATTTCTTGTAAAGAAATATCATCTATTGCTAAATCATTTCCATCATTAAACTCATCTTCTTTTAATACAATTTGAATATTTACACTACCAGAAGCTGTAAAATCAAAACCTTCTAATTGCCATGCACAAGGATCTGATGCGTTTTGATTAATCGTAATTAAACCAGAATTTGCAGATGCGCCACCAGTAACTCTTATTTCAATTTTAGGTAAAATATCAAAAGTTGCTTGAGGCATATTTTTAAAGTTTGCACAAAATTTATATAACGCTTTTTCTTGTGTATTTAAAACAATGTTTTGCTCCCAAATAACACTTTCTGTTCCACTTGGTTGTGTAGTTTTTCCGTTTACAAATAATACCTTATCGTTTGTACTTGCTATGGTACAAAATGAATGATCGTTTACATCCCAAAGAGGAGAAATTGCCAAACCATCTAAATTAGTACCTACATAATATTTACCAGGGTTTGTACCATATAAAGTATTTGCTCCAATAGTATAAGCGGAACTAAAATCTATATCGCCTGCTTCAAAATTTCCGTTTTTAACTAGGTTTCCATCTAAACCACAACAATAATCTGAATCTCCTTGGTCATCTTCACAAAAACAAACATCATTATCTAATCCTGGTACTTCGCCATCTTGTACGCCATTTACTACTTTAGAAGAAAGTTGTGTTACTGTTTGTAAATTTCCGTTAAGATCAATTAAATCAAAAGTAAGCACAGCAACTAAGTCATAGCAAGTTCCGTCAGTTTGATCAGGGAAATCGGTTGGTTGTAATGTAAAACTATAGTTTGGTGGCGTAAGTGTTACGCTTGTAAGTGTATTTACTAAAACATTAGATTGGTATATTTCTAAACTAATGTTTACGTTAGTTGCACCTTCAGGAACACTAAAAGCTCCACCTACTAATTCAGGGAAATTTAAACAATTATCTTGATTTAAATTTAAATTAATGTCACCTTCATTACTAACACATTCTTCACAAACATCATCAACATACGTATAACCTTTGTGTCCGCCTGCAGAACAATCCGAATTAATAAACATAACCACCACTTCTTGACCAATATGACTAGATAAATCTAAATAAGCACATCGCCAATCTCTATAATAAGTAGAACCATTATTTACAGCATTAATAAATGGGTTACTAGGGTTTGCTACATCTACTATTTTATCTATAGTTGCTCCTGATAAATCGGTTGCTTCAGCAATAAAAAATACTTCCGAACCATTTACAGATCCATCGGGACTTGAATGACTTCTGTCCATTACAATTGCATATTGAAAATAGTATTTTGAATTTGCCGCAGTTACCATAAACCTTTTAGCAACTCCTTCTGCGCCATAACCTGGTTGATTATTACCTAAACGTAATGATTTAGAACCGGAAGTTCCAGGTGCAGTTCTTTGTAAATTATACGCAGGCGTTGCTACAGAAACTATAGGATCTAAACCAGTCGTTTCTATTGAGGTGTAATTTTGACCAAAACCAGTACCTGTAAGTGGTAAAGGTAAAATACCAGGATTTGTAATTAAGCCATTTTCAATAGGTGAGCTTGTGTTTTGATGTTTAAGACTCAAACCTGTCCAATCTGAATAATCGTCTTCAAAACCACCATTTCTACAAGCATCTTGACTAACAGGTATTTCTGATAAAATTTGTGATATTGAAGCAGATGATTTAAAGGCATTACTAATTTTATCTGTTCTGAATTTATTTATTTCTTGTTTTAATTTTTCTTTTGACCATGATATTTTATAATCATAATGCGTGTTTTTTCCATTTATATTTAAAATGGTGTCTTTAATTTGTCCGTAACTGAAACTAGTAATTATTAGTAATAGTAGTAGTAAATAATTTTGTCTTGGTAGAAATTTAGTTCTAGCAGAACCATTTCTTTTAAGTGTTGATTTTTTCATAATATTATAAATTTTAATTTTTTCCTACTCTTTTAGGCTTTTCGGATGCCGCCATTTGTTTATTTAATATTATATCAAAATGGTTTCTGTTTTGTTACCATTTTAATTTCTTGAACAAAAATATTTAGAATAACTGTTTATTTAAATAGTGAAAAGACTAACTGTTAGTTTTAATTGATTAACTGTTAATACTATTTTATTAAGTAATATATTGACCTTAACAGTATTTTATAACTTGTTTTTTGAAATTAGTTGTACTTTTAGCATTTAAACACAAATTGTATTTTGACAAAATTTCAACACATACAAAGTAAACTAAGTGCTTTTATTAAAAAGTATTATACTAATGAACTCTTAAAAGGGTTAATTTTATTCTTTTCATTTGGGTTACTTTATTTAATATTTACCCTTTTTATTGAGTATTTTTTGTGGTTAAAACCAACCGCAAGAACCATCCTTTTTTGGTCATTTATTTTAATTGAATTAGCTTTACTTACCAAATATATTATCTTACCGTTAATTAAACTCTTCGGTTTACAAAAAGGAATTTCTTACACAGAAGCCTCCAAAATAATTGGAAAACACTTTACGCAAGTAGATGATAAGTTGTTGAATGTTTTACAGTTATATAATAAAGAGGAACAATCGGAATTACTTTTAGCAAGTATCGAACAAAAGTCAATTTCTTTAGAACCGATACCTTTTAAACAAGCAATTAATTTTTCTAAGAATAAAAAATATTTAAAATATCTAGCAATACCAATAATGATTTGGTTGGTTACTTTTTTAACTAATAAATCACTATTTAACGAAAGTTTAGATCGTGTAGTAAATTTTCAAAAAGAATACATTCCTCCTGCACCATTTTCTTTTTTGATTGATGATAATTTAACTTCTATAGAAGGAAAACCATTTAACCTTAATGTAAAAATTGCAGGAAACACGATTCCAGAAAATGTAAAAATTCATTTTAATAAAGAAAATTATTTTTTACGCGAAGAAAGTTTAGGTAATTTCTCACATACGTTTTCCGATTTAAAAGAAAATCTAAAATTTTATATTCAAGCAAACGGAATTAAATCTAAAACCTACGAAATAGAAATTATTAAAACCCCAACTATTTCTAATTTCGAATTATTTTTAAATTATCCAAATTATACTTTAAAAACCAACGAAAGAATAAAAAACACAGGTAATGCCATAATTCCTGAAGGAACTACAATTTCTTGGAAGATTTCGACCCAAAACACAAATAAAGTAGTTCTAAACGACTTAAATTCCGATAAGGTAATAGAACTCAAAAAAAACGAGAAAAACAATTTTACACACACTAGAAAGATCAAAAAAAATCTAGATTATAGCATAAAAACGTCTAACCTAGATTTAAAAGATTTTGAAAATTTACAATTTGCTATAAATGTGATTAAAGATGAATATCCTAAAATTATTATAAAAACCGATATTGATTCCATTTCTAGAGGTAATGCCCAATTTATTGGTCAAATATCGGATGATTATGGCGTAAGTAACTTACAATTAAAATATTACAATAAAGAAGACAAGAATACTTTAAAAAATCATGCTATTTCGATTAAAAACCAAACTTTTCAAGAATTCTACTATATTTTTCCTGAAGGTTTAGATTTACAAAAAGGAATTGAGTACGAATTCTATTTTGAATTATTCGATAATGATCAAGTAAACGGAAATAAATCAGTAAAAACAAAAGTTTTCCATTACAAAAATAAAACGGACAAAGAATTAAATGAAGATATTTTAAAAGAGCAGAAGCAAAATTTAGACGATTTAAATTCTACTACTAAAAGTTCTGAAAAACTAAATAAAGCCTTAGAAGATTTTTCGAAGAAAATGAAAAATAAATCTAAAATGGATTGGCAAGACAAAAAAAATCTAAATCAGTTTTTAAAACGTCAAAAGCAATATCAAGAAATGTTGCAACGTAATACACAACAATTGCAAAATAATTTAGAGGAATTAAAGAAACAAGATAACCCTAATTTAGAAGAAAAGAAAGAAGAACTTAAAAAGCGCTTAGAAGAAATTAAAGAAATGCAAAAGCGTGAAAAATTATTAGAGGAATTAAAAAAGTTAGCAGAAAAAATTGATAAAGCAGATTTTATAAAAAAATTAGATAAACTTACTGAAAAAAACAAGCAAGACGAGAAATCATTAAAAAGAATACTCGAATTAACAAAGCGTTTTTATGTAGAAAAGAAAGCAGAAGAAATTGCTAATAAATTACAAGACTTAGCAAAAAAACAAAAAGATTTATCAAAAGATAAAAATAACACTTCCGAAAAACAAAAAGAATTAAACAAAGAGTTTAAGGAATTGCAAAAGGAAATGGAAGAACTTCAAAAGGAAAATAAGAAGTTAAAAAGTCCGATGGATATTCCTAAAAAAGAAGCAGAACAAAAATCTATCGAAAAAGATATGAAATCTGCCGATGAAAAGTTAGAAGAAAGCGAAGAGGAAGAAAATGAAAGTGGAGAAGAAGAGCAAAAGTCAGAAGAAGAAAAACAAGAAAGTAAAAGTAAAGCACAAAAAAAACAAAAATCTGCCGCTAAGAAAATGAAAAAAATGGGTGCAAAAATGCAAGCGGCAATGGCAGCTTCTGGAGCAGAAATGGTAGAAGAAGATATTGATAATTTAAGAAGAATTATAGAAAACCTTATCCGATTTTCTGTAGAACAAGAAGATTTAATGTTAGATTTTGATGTTGTAAATGCTTCGCATCCCGATTTTTCTAAAAAAATTAAAAGACAACAAGTTTTAAAAGAACATTTTGAGCATATAGATGATAGTATTTATTCACTTTCATTAAGAATGACTAAAATGACCGCTAAGATTCAGAAAGATATTACAGACGCTCATTATAATATTGATCAATCTTTAGAAAACATTGCAGAAAATAAAATAAGACAAGGTGTTACAAATCAGCAATATACAATGACTGCTGCTAATAATTTAGCCGCTTTTATGAGTGATATGTTAGATGCTGCACAAAATCCTTCTATGGGAATGGGACAAGGTTCAGGGCAAGGCAAAGGTAAAGGAATGGGAAAAGGTAAAGGCAAGGGAAAAGGTTTTAGTTTACCCGATATTATTCAGAAACAAGAAGAAATGATGGGGAAAGGAAAGAAACCTGGTGAAAAAGGCAAAGGCGAATCTGGTAAATCAGGAAGTAGTGGAGAATCTGGAGAAGGTGAGTCAGGAAAAGGTGGCAAAGGAAAAGGCGGAAAAGGCAAGAATGGAAAAGAAGGTAAAAGCCCAGGCGAAGGCGAAGGTTCTGAACAAATGAGTGGAGAAATGTATGAAATCTACAAACAACAAAACGCATTAAAAGAAGCATTTAAAGATATTATGTCTCAGGCAGGTCTAAAAGGAAGTGCAGGAAATAAAGCTTTAAAACAAATGGAAGACCTCGAAAAAATGTTATTAGATAAAGGTCTTAATCAACAAGCAATGATGAAAATGCAACAAATAAAACACGAGTTGCTAAAGTTAGAAAAAGCAAATTTTGAACAAGGCGAAGATGATAAAAGAAAATCAGACACTAATAGAACAGAATTCAAAAAAAGAGATATTAAACAAATTGAGTCAAAAAAATTATATTTTAATCCTAATGATATTTTAAACCGACAAGCATTACCTTTGCGCTCTGTTTATAAAAAGAAAGTGCAAGAATACTTTCAGAAAAATGAATAATATTTACTCACACCCGTGATTCTAAGTCACGGTGTGAGTTTAAAATTTCTATTTTAAAACAATAATTTCATGTAACCTTATAAATGATTTACTACAATTTCGAAACAAATTTTGAATTAAAAAACCAGGAAAAAACTTCTAATTGGATAGAGAAATCCATTCTAAATGAAGAACATAAACTAGAAGAAATATCTTATATCTTCTGTGATGATAAATACCTTTTAGAAAAAAACATACAATTTTTAGAACATGATACTTTAACAGATATCATAAGTTTTGATTATTCGGTTGGTAAAATAATCTCAGGTGATATTTTTATTTCTATAGAAAGAGTAGAAGAGAATGCCATTAAATTTAAAGTTGATTTTTTAAACGAACTACACAGAGTTATGATTCATGGTATTCTTCATTATTGTGGTTATAAAGACAAAACCCAAGAGGAGAAAAAAATCATGCGTGACAAAGAAAATTATTATTTATCTTTGCGAAAAATTTAATTACACAAATTAATGTTTCACGTGAAACATTCTTAAAATCTTTGCGATCCTCGCGTGTTTTCTTTGCGGTCTTTGCGGTTACATAAAATGAATATATTCCAAAAATACGATGTTATAGTAGTTGGTGGCGGTCACGCAGGTTCCGAAGCAGCAGCAGCATCTGCTAATTTAGGTGCAAAAACCTTACTTATTACAATGAATTTGCAAAACATAGCTCAAATGAGTTGTAATCCTGCCATGGGCGGCATTGCAAAAGGGCAAATTGTAAGAGAAATTGATGCGCTTGGCGGTTATAGTGGTATAATTACCGATAAAACAGCCATACAATTTAAGATGCTTAACAAGTCAAAAGGTCCAGCAATGTGGTCGCCAAGAGCACAATCTGACCGTATGCGATTTGCAGAAGCATGGCGCTGGCAATTAGAAAGTTTACCAAATTTAGACATGTATCAAGATGCCGTAAACGGCTTAGTTTTTGACCAGAATAAAATTATTGGCGTTAAAACTGCTTTAGGGATTACCATATACTCAAAGTCTGTTATTATTACTGCAGGAACTTTCCTTAACGGATTAATTCATATTGGCGAGAAAACTTTTGGTGGCGGAAGAGCAGGCGAAAGTTCTAGTATTGGTATTACAGAAGATTTAGTAAAAATGGGTTTTGAATCTGGTAGAATGAAAACAGGAACACCACCAAGAGTTGATGCAAGATCTTTAGATTTTTCTAAAATGATAGAACAACCAGGCGATGTAAACCCACAAAAATTCTCTTATTTAGAATCTATTAAACCATTAACGACACAACGTTCATGTTACATGACATATACTAATCTAGATGTGCATGATATTTTAAGAGAAGGTTTTGATCGTTCGCCAATGTTTAATGGTAGAATACAAAGTATCGGGCCAAGATATTGCCCAAGTATAGAAGATAAAATAGATCGTTTTGCATCTAAAGAAAGACATCAAATGTTTATTGAACCAGAAGGTTGGAAAACAAATGAAATTTATGTAAACGGATTTTCAACTTCTTTACCAGAAGATATTCAGGTAAAATCATTAAAGCAAGTTGTAGGTTTTGAGAACGTAAAGTTTTTACGTTTTGGTTATGCGATTGAATATGATTACTTTCCACCAACACAATTAAAGTATACTTTAGAAACTAAATTAATTGAGAATCTATACTTTGCTGGTCAAATAAATGGTACAACTGGCTATGAAGAAGCAGGTGCGCAAGGTTTAATGGCAGGTATAAATGCTGCAAGAAAAACACAAGAAAAAGAAGCGTTTATTCTAAATAGAGATGAAGCATATATAGGTGTTTTAATAGATGATCTAATTACAAAAGGCACAGAAGAACCATATAGAATGTTTACATCTCGAGCAGAGTTTAGAACTCTATTAAGACAAGATAATGCTGATATTCGCTTAACGGAAAAATCAAATAAAATTGGTTTAGCATCCGACTTAAGATTAAAAAGAGTAGAAGAGAAGATTGAAAAAACAGCTTTGTTTGAAAAATTCTTACGTGTTACTAGTATAAAGCCAGACGAAATAAATCCGATTTTGGAAGCTAAGAATTCTGCTTTAGTAGATCAATCTATGAAAATGTTTAAACTAGCATCTAGACCACAATTAGATTTTAATGATGTAAAAACATTTAAAAAAGTTAAAGTGTTCCTTGAAGAAAATGGTGTTGATGATGAAATAATTGAACAAACCGAAGTGCAAGTTAAATATTCAGGTTATATAAAAAAAGAAATTAGTAACGCTAAAAAACTCTCTAGGTTAGAGAATGTAAAAATACCTTTAAACTTTAACTTTAACGAAGTGAAATCTATTTCAACAGAAGCAAAGCAAAAACTAACCAAAATACAACCAGCAACAATAGCACAAGCAAGTAGAATTTCAGGTGTATCGCCTAGTGATATTTCTGTGCTTTTGATTAGTCTTGGTGTTTAATTTTAGAAATGTTTCACGTGAAACATTTTAAAATTGTACAAATTATATCAAAAGAAAAGGTTTAAGTAAATAATATTAGTATTAGAAATTCATAATGAAAAATCAAAATTCACCTTTATCAGAGTCTATTTTATCTTCGTTTTTACAATGTAAAGATCACACTGTTTCACGTGAAACATTTTTTATATTAAAAGATGAAACATTAGAAATATTAATTACTTCGCCAAAACCTAACGATGAAGAATTAAGTAAGTATTATGAAAGTGAAGATTATATTTCGCATACAGATTCTAACAAAACATTTATTGATAAAATTTACCAGAAAGCAAAAAATTATGCGATAAAGAAAAAGGTAAAATTAATAGTAAGTTTATCAAACCAAGATAAAGTCGAAAATCAAAAATCAAAAACGGTATTGGATATTGGTTGTGGAACAGGTGATTTTTTAGCAGCATGTAATAAATCTGGTTTTTTAGTTTCAGGAATCGAACCAAATAAAAATGCTAGAGTTAGAGCAAAATCTAAGTTGGGAATTTTAACTTCAAAATTAGATGTTTTTGATGATTCCCCAGAAATATTTAATACAATAAATGAATTAGAAAACAAAAAGTTTGATGTTATTACTATGTGGCATGTTTTAGAACACGTACCTAATTTATTAGAATATATTAATAAGCTTAAAGAATTACTTAATGAAAATGGTAGATTAATAATAGCGGTTCCAAATTATAAATCTTACGATGCAAATTACTACAAACATTTTTGGGCTGCTTATGATGTACCAAGACATCTATGGCATTTTTCTCAAAAATCAATTTCTTTACTTTTTAAAAAAGAAAATATGCTTATTGAAAAAACAATACCAATGAAATTAGATTCTTTTTATGTTAGTTTATTGTCTGAAAAATATAAAACAAAAAAATCAAATTATCTTAAAGCATTTTTTATAGGTTTATTATCAAATTTTAAAGCAATTAGCACAAAAGAGTATTCTTCGCTGATTTATGTTATAAAAAACGCTAATAGTTAATATAACAACCTTTTAATTAACCTTTGTTTTAAAATAGTGTTGTTTCATCTTAATAATATAAAAACCTCTTAGATTAAAAGTATATGCTTAGTTTTTATCAGTAATATTTATCAATTTCCTAAGAACAATTAGTTTTATTTATAATTAAATTTTAAACTATGGAACCATTAAAAAATATTTATACGCAAAATTTTATAGAACAATTTTCAAGTTCTATAAAAATAGTAATTTCTGATTTTAATTCTGAATTATTCCAAAAATCAATTTTTGATAAAGAATGGAAAAATAGAGAACTCAAACAAAGAATGCGTCATATTACATTAACTTTAAAATCACAATTATCTAATGATTTTGAAATTATGATCAATTCTATTTTAAAAATAGTTTCACAACTTCAAAAGGAAAAAACAAAAGGGCAAAGTTTTGAATGGATGTTTTTACCAGAATTTATAGAATTATATGGTTTAGATAATTTTGAAATATCCGTAAATGCATTTGAAATTTTAACACAATTTACAAGTTGTGAATTTGCTGTTAGACCATTTATTATAAAATTTCGCAAACCAATGATATCTAAACATTTAGAATGGTCAAAACACAAAAACGAACATGTAAGACGCTTAGCATCAGAAGGTTGTAGACCAAGATTGCCTTGGGCAATGGCATTACCAGAACTTAAAAAAGAAGCAAAACCGATAGTGCCAATTTTAGAAAATCTAAAAAATGATACATCGGAATATGTACGAAGATCTGTCGCAAATAATTTGAATGATATTGCTAAAGATGATCCAGAATTAGTTATAAAAACAGCAAAAAAATGGCTTGGTAAAACACCTCAAACCGACAAGTTAATTAAACATGCTTGTAGAACACTTTTAAAAGCAGGAAATCAAGAAATAATGCAGTTATTCGGTTTTGGTTCAGTAAAAAAAATTGAAGTTAATAATCTGAATATTAAAGAAGTAGAAATTAGTATTGGTGATAATTTAGAATTTTATTTCAACTTAAAAAACCACCTGCTTTGCAGGTGGTCATGTTCTGAGGGCTTTGCCTATCTTTGCAACTATGAGTAAATATAGAAAGTTATCACATGTAATA
>JAMONN010000225.1 GCA_027065775.1 Flavobacteriaceae bacterium
TATACAGAAGAAATCGAAAAGTAATTAAAAACACAAAATATGCAACATATATTTACCGTAAAGAACAACTAAAAATGAAATTTTAAGGTTTTCCTGAAGTTTTAAATTAACTTGCGGATTTAAGGTATTAGTAAAATGAAAAGCGTATTAATTAAGTTGTGCCTTTAGGTACAAAATATTTTTAAGTTCACGTTTATACAAGTCTTCGGAATATCCAAACTGACATTAATATTATCCATTAAAATACGGGTAGAACCCTAAATTTTAAGTAATTTAAAACTCTAATTTATTAAACAACATTAAATTTTAATAATACCATCACGATAAAAATCTAATGCTTGTTGTAATAAATTTTCAATTAATTTTAAAGGCAAATCTTCTAAGGCATTAATACGCAGAATTTTCATTCTGGAACGTTTGCCTTGTTCTAATTTTGGATGATCTAACTTATTACCTTCTACAAAACCTATGTATGGTTGCTTAGTAATTTTGTCAATCCATAAATAACAAAACATTTTTCCTTTGTAACAAAAAAACGGCATTCTATATTTCCACTCATTCGTTATATAATCACCTTGAGAAAGTATAATTTCACGTAAAGTTAATAAGCAACTTTTTGTTGGTTCTTCTTTTTCTAGATAATAATTTTCTAATGCTGGAATCATTGTAAATTAAGAAAAATCTTAATTATTCAACATCACAGGCATCACTAACATTGTGATTTCTTCGCCATCTTCTAAACCATCTAAAGGTTTTAAGATTCCTGCTCTATTTGGTAAAGACATGTGTATTTGTACATCGTTAGATTCTAAATTGTTTAACATTTCTAATAAAAAACGTGAATTAAAACCAATTTGCATATCATCACCTTGATAAGAACATTGTAAACGCTCATCTGCTTTGTTAGAAAAATCTATATCTTCAGCAGAAATATTTAGTTCGGTTCCTGCCATTTTTAATCTAATTTGATGCGTAGTTTTACT
The DNA here is from genome assembly GCA_027065775.1 of Flavobacteriaceae bacterium. Classification (GTDB taxonomy): domain Bacteria; phylum Bacteroidota; class Bacteroidia; order Flavobacteriales; family Flavobacteriaceae; genus S010-17. Next base: position 984 of record JAMONN010000225.1, read on the forward strand.
AGAAAAAATAGAAACTCTTTTAACCGAATTAGAAAAAGAACTACGGTCTAAAGTCAAAACATTAGGATTTTCTTTAGGTATAACAGCATCATAATTAGGGTATTTTCCATCAATTAATCTACATACCATTTCGCTATTTGCAAAAGTGAATTTTGCATTTGCTTCGTTATATTCAATAGTTACATCTTCACTAAGACTTCCTAAAATGTTTTTTAACAAAGTAAGAGGTTTTTTAGGCATGATAAATTCCGATGCTTCCGCAGCTTTCAAATCTGTTCTTGTATATTTTACTAATTTATGTGCATCAGTTGCAACAAAAGTAAGGTTATCGGTAGAAAACTGAAAGAAAACGCCACTCATTACAGGTCTTAAATCGTCATTACCAGAAGCGAAAATAGTTTTTGAAATCGCAGTTGCTAAAACGCCAGCATCAATTTTTGTAGTACTTGGCGATTCTAAAGTAATTGCTTTTGGAAATTCTGCACCATCTAAAAATGCTAAAGAATAATTACCACTTTGAGAACTAATTTCTATGGTACTTTTATCGTCTTCCGTTTTAAACGTTAGCGGTTGTTCCGGAAAAGTGTTTAATATTTCTAATAACAATCTTGCAGGTACTGCAATTTCGCCTTGATCTTCTGTTTCTACTTCAATAATGGAAGACATTGTCGTTTCCAAATCGGATGAAGATATTTTTAATTGATTTATACTTAATTCAAATAAAAAGTTATCTAAGATTGGTAACGTATTATTACTATTAATAATACCACCAAGTGTTTTTAAATTCTTTAATAATTGCGAACTGGAAACTATAAATTTCATATGTATTTCTTTTGATTTATATCTCACTATATAAATAAGATACCAAATGCAAATATATTAATTTCTTAGCGAATTAAAATTGTTCTTACTAAGTTTTTCAGAGCAAAGTATACTTTTTTAAAATATTATCTCACAAAGTCGCTAAAACGCAAAGATTATTACAGTTTTTAATACACAAATGTTTGCCTTACAAATATAGACTGTAACTTAATATTTTTACTTTTTCTTTGCGTCCTTGCGACTTTGCGAGATTAAAACAAACTACAAGAAGTTAATTAAAAATCCAAATAACCACTAAAATACTTATTACAGCACTAACAAATAATAGTATCATTTGTTTTTTACGATTCGCTTTTAATTTAAGATGATTTTTTTTCTTAATTATTTCTAACTCTTCTGCTGAAACCTCTTTAAATTTTAAAGGTTCTCCTTTTTCTTCAGAATAAATACCTTGCCTATTTTTAGATTTAAATTTTTCTCTTTGAGATCTTTTTAAATTTCTATTTTCTTTTAATGTTGCTGTTGCTGCTGATACGCTTCCAAAACTCATAGTAAATTGTTTAAAAGATTAAACTTAATAGATAATAAAATAATGGCAATCCGATAAGTACACTAAAAACTAATATAAAAACATCTTTTAAATCATCTTTTAAATCATCTTTTTTAATTTGATTTCTGATTTTTTGTTTAATGCGAATCAATTCTTCTCTAGAAACTACTTTAAACTTAAATTTATAATCCTTTTCAGAATAAGTTCCAATTTTTTTCTTGTAATTTTTTCTACGTTCTCTTCTAAGTCTATTATTTTCTTTGACTTGTCTAGAAAATTCCGCCATATGTCCAAATCCACTCATAGCAATAAGTTTTTTAGTTATATAAATGTGACGCACTATTTTTAAAAAAGTTACATTATTTTTGTTTTTTAGGGATAAAAAAGGTGTTAAACCTCATAGTAAGTTCTAAAATCAATAATTTAGGAATCGACCAAAAGGTTGATATTTTAAAACAATATCCCGCAAAAAAAAAGCGGGATTAGTTTAACTAACTAAAAAATTAAAAACTAATTTTTTAGAGCCTCACTAATAAATTCCGCTTTAAAAACAGTAGAAAAATGTTTTTGAATTTTTTGTTTTATCTCTGTAGTATTAATTTTTTTATTTAACTCTACCTCTAAAGAAGTTACTGCTTTACCTCGAATACCACAGGGAATTATATGGTCAAAATAACCAATATTGGTACTTACATTTAATGCAAAACCATGCATAGTAACCCAACGAGAAGTTCGCACACCTAAAGCACAAATTTTACGAGCAAATGGTGTGCCGACATCTAACCAAACACCTGTTTCGCCTTCACTTCGTTCGCCTTTTAAACCATATTCTGCAATAGTTTTAATAATAACTTCTTCTAAATTACGCATGTAAACATGAATATCGGTTTTAAAATTATCTAAATCTAAAATAGGGTAACCAATTAATTGTCCTGGACCATGATAGGTAATATCGCCACCACGATTAGATTTAAAAAACTGAATTCCTTTTTCTTCTAATTGATTTTCGGATAATAACAAATTATTTATATCGCCACTTTTACCAATGGTATAAGTATGCGGATGTTTTGTGAATAGAAAATAATTTGGTGTCGGTATTGGGTTTTCGGTATCTCTATTGGCTAATTTTATAGCAATTATTTCTTGAAATAGTTCATTTTGAATGTCCCAAGCATTTTTATAATCTTTTAAACCAATATCTTTTATAATTATTTTTTGCATTAATTCAAATTTTCATTTTATTTTTTGAAATTTATGATTACAAATATCTTAAAATTTCTTATATTTATATGAATTTAAAAACGAAAATTATGAAACGAAAAATAAGATTATTATACGTAGGATCTATGATTACTCTAAGAGCAATACAACATTACTTAGATGAACAACAAATAGATAACATGATTAAAGATGTTGTAGAATCGGGTAGATTAGCAGGTTTTGGCACTAGTATTTCATCGGATGAAATTTATGTTTTCGAACAAGATTTTAAGAAAGCGAGAGAAGTATTAGATGTGTTTTTAAATAAAAATGAAAATTAATACGAAAAGCATTTTTTTATCTAAGAATATAAAATATATTTGCAATCTCAAAAATTGGCCTCGTGGCGCAACTGAATAGCGCACTTGATTACGGCTCAAGAGGTTACAAGTTTGAATCTTGTCGAGGTCACCACAACAAACCCTTTATTTTAAAGGGTTTATGTATTTTGCAAATATAAATAATTCTTCTTAAATTTGGTTGTAATAGGTAAATTTACCTTAATTATGTACGTAAGCCATACGGAAAAAATGAAACTAACAGTTAAATTATATTTGAATTCATTCTAAACCTTTGAATGAATTATATTAATCAAGCATATTTTTCTAATTTTAACTAAAAGAGATTCTATTTTCTTTTTTGCATTTCGCATCAAGATTTCCATACGTTGAAGATTGTATGGAAATTTTCTTGATGACAAAGGGGATTAATCTTAAAACTTTTTAAAAACAATATTCTTGGTTTTTATATATTATATTTTTAGGTTTTGTTCCTCCAAATAATAAGAATGATTTATCCTTTATTTTCATTATTATACTATAAAAACTAATATTTTATTATTACGATTTTAATATTATATTGCTAATAATTAGCCAATACAAAGTAAAGATAAATATACGAGATATTTATTCTTTTTACAATAATTTTTTATGACGCCAAAAGAAAAAATAATTAAGTACTTAAAAATCAAAAAGATAAGCCAAGATAAATTTTCTAGAACATGTAATGTTGCAAGTGGTTTTTTAAGGCAAGGAAAGTCATTTAATATAGAATTAGTTAAAAAAATACGAGATAATTATCCTGATTTAAATTTAAATAATATCCTTTTTGATGAAGGTGATTTGATAAAGAATACCACAAAAACTACTTTCTATGGTGTCAACGAAGAGTCTGCTATTTATAATAGCAGTTATAAAAAAGAACTAATAGAATTACAAAATAAACATATTAAACTACATGAGGCATTTGTTGAGTCTCTCGAAGAAATTAAAAGATTAAATTTGAAAAATAATAATTTATAGATATTATTTTGTTGGTGGATAGACTGCCATAATCTCCGCAACAAATTCGTTTATTCGTGCTTCTTTTTTTTCAACTTTTTTACTAGCACTTAAAGCACCTTTTCCAACACCTTGCCATAATAAAGTTTTTCCTTTACTATCTATTAAATCAATAAGTAAAGTACCTTCTACATAATTTGAATAATTATTTTGCCAATAAGCACCGTAATAATGTGGATACCAATTATTATTATTATAAACATTTACATGCTTTTGCGATTTAGCAAAAATGCTAACTAAAACATCTGGTTTATTAGATTTAGTCATTCCTTTTGCAATCAATTCGGATTCTATGGCGCGTAAAATTCTTTTTTTATCTAAATCTGAAATCTTAGATTTATCAATGCCTTTTTTATAAAAAGCAAATGTTTTGTATTGTGAAAAATCTGTTTGACTATCATAATCGGATGTTACTCTTACCGAAACACAAGATGTTAAAAATAGAGTGATTAGACTGATTAATGTTAAATTTTTTATAGTTTTCATGATTATATATTTTACTAATTCAACTCAAAAAATGTGCCGAAAGCTAGTTTTTTGTTACTATTTTGTCTTTTCCGCCAAGAAAACCAATTCTAATATTAAATCCAAATAATTTATTATCTCCACCAATTAAATTACCCAAACGCAAAGGTTCGTATAAATTACCATTTTCATCAGAATCATCATTACCAAAATAATAATGAAAACCTAACGAAGCATCGATAGAAACTTTACGCTGTAAAATCCATTGCTTACCATATTGAATTCCAAAATGAAAAATAGAATGACTAGCCGAATATTTACTAGCTACATTAGTGTTGTAATTATAATAATCATTATAAGTTATATCACCAGAACTAAAACCTACAGAAGGAGCAAAATATGCACCATGTAAAATATGTTTAGGTCTATAAGCGCCGTTGCTAAAAAGAGATTTTGTTTTTAGTCTATAATATAAATCTAAACCAAAACCACTTCTACTATCTTCAAAGTCCGGTTTCATACCTAAACCATAAACTTTCACTTCTGCCATAATAGATTGCCCTGGTTTTAAGGCTCTTTCATACGCTAAACCAAGAGTATTCCCTCCAAAGGCAGAAAAATTTAACATGTAATTATTTAATTTATCATCTGCAAAATAAAGCGCATCTTCTTCAGGGTCTTTAACATCTAAATTTTTTCCGTGTGCAAATTTCACTTCGCTAACTAAGACTTTATCAATTGTAAATAATACACCTTTTGGATCTTCATAATCAACATATTTAATGTTGTTTTTATTTACTTCTTTAATAATTACTTTTAGTTTTTCTCCGTCTTTTTTAGTAATATAATCCTGTGAGAAGATATTTAAAGTTATTAAAAATAGAGAAATAAGGAATAATTTTGATTTCATTTGTTCTTTTTTTAGAGTTATTTTACAAAGGTATACAATACAAACTTAATAGTTAGCCTTTTGTTAATT
>JAMONN010000226.1 GCA_027065775.1 Flavobacteriaceae bacterium
AGTTGTCCAATTATCTCGCCATCCAAATAGACCATATACTTTAGATTATATAAATGCATTTACAAAAGGCACTTTTATGGAATTGCATGGTGATCGAAATGTAAAAGATGACAAAGCAATGGTTGGAGGTTTAGGCAAGATAGGCGATCAAAGTTTTATGTTTATTGGCCAACAAAAAGGATATAATACAAAAACGAGACAGTTTCGTAATTTTGGAATGCCAAATCCAGAAGGTTATCGTAAAGCATTGCGTTTAATGAAAATGGCAGAGAAATTTAATATACCTGTTGTTACTTTATTAGATACTCCAGGAGCATACCCAGGTTTAGAAGCCGAAGAAAGAGGTCAAGGCGAAGCCATTGCAAGAAACATTTTAGAAATGACACGTTTAAAAGTGCCAATTATTACTATTGTTATAGGAGAAGGCGCTTCTGGTGGTGCACTTGGTATTGGCGTTGGTAATACGGTATTAATGATGGAAAACACATGGTATACTGTTATTTCTCCAGAATCTTGTTCTTCGATTTTATGGCGAAGTTGGGAATTTAAAGAAATTGCTGCGGAAGCTTTAAAATTAACAGCAAAAGATTTAAAAAAATTAAAAATTATTGATAAAATTGTAAAAGAACCTATAGGTGGCGCTCATGCTAATAGAGAAGAAACTTTTACAATTGTAGAAAAAGAAATACTTATTGCATATAAAAATTTAGCAAAACTAAAACCAAAAGAATTAGTTGCACAACGAATGGAAAAATATGCTAATATAGGCGTCTATAAAGATTAGTAATAATACTTTAAAAAATGAAGGCACTAAAGTTTATTTAATTTTAGTGCTTTTTTTGTTAAAACATTTATCAAATAAAAGATTACAATTATCAATTATATTTACAAAATATAATATAAAGTGTTATTTTTGAAATTAATGAAAACTAGAATATTTATAATATTAATATTTACATCATCTATTTTATTTAGTCAAATAAATACGATAGAAATTCTTATTAATAAACAAAATGAAAACCCAACACAAGCCATATTTTATGCGGATAGTTTATTATTAACAAATCCATCTAAACAAGATGCTATCTTAATTAAATACTATCAAGCAAATGCTTATCAAAACAATAACAACCCTAAAAGAGCATTAAGTATTTTTAAGGAAATTTTACCATTGTTTAAATCTCAAAAAGAGTTTTTTATAAAAATTTTATTGGGTCAATCTGATGCAAATACACGTATAAAAAATTATGCAGAAGCAACTAACCAAGCATTAAAAGCATTAGAAATCGCTAAAAAAGAAGGTTCTCATAAATTAATTGGGTCAGCAAATACATCACTTTCTTTCATTTACTATGCAAATAAAGATTACACCAGATCCTTAAAATATATACTTAATAGCGTAGAACTTCAAAAAAGAATAAAAGATAGTATTTCGCTTTCTGCATCTTATAATAATATTGCTATTATTTATAAAAATATGGGTGAATTTGATAAAGCAATTAATTATAATAATTTATCTTTAGAAATAAGTAAACTTAAAAAATCTAAAATAGGTATTGGTAAAAGTTATAGTAATATAGGTAGAATATACGGTATAATTGGCAAAAGAAAAAAAGCAATTAAATATTACAATTTAGCTATAGAAAACAATAAAAATTCAAATATTAAAAACAGTATTCCGTTTAGAAATATTGGTGATATTTACTTAGAGCAAAAAAAATTCAATAAAGCAGAAAAGTATTATTTAAACGCTTTAAAAATAGAAACAGACAATCATCAAAATAATTTATTGAGTAATATTCATAAAGATTTACAAAAAGTAGCTTTATTAAAAAAGGATTATAAAAACGCATTAATTTATCAGAAAAAAGCAGATTTAATAGACAAATCGAATGTAGAACAAGCAAACGAAGAAAAAATTAAAATGCTAGAATATCAGCATAAATTATTTAAGAATACAGAGGTTTTAAGACAAGAAAAAAAGAGTAATAAAAAGAATAAAATTATTTTCGGTATACTTACTAGTTTATTACTATTAATAGGTTTGTTTATTATTCAAAAGACAAAAAACAAAAAATTAAACACAGAAAAAGAAAAATTAATACTCGAGCAACGCGTGCTACGTTCACAGATGAATCCTCATTTTATTTTTAATGCATTGTCTGCTATACAAAATTCATTATTGGATAATGAACCTATAAAATCGGCTAGTTATTTGTCTAAATTCGCGAAATTAATACGTCAGAATTTTGATTTTATTAATGAAAAGACAATTCTTTTAACAAATGAAATTGATGCTTTGCAAAACTATATGGATACTCAAAAAATGAGATATTCGGATAAGTTTGATTACGAAATAAATATTTTTTCAGACGTAGATATAAATGCTGTTGAAATACCACCTTTATTAATTCAACCATTTATAGAAAATGCGATTGAACACGGCTTTAAAAACATTAAAAACCAAGGAAAAATCATTTTAAATATTTCAAAAAACAAAGATTGCATTTGTTATGAAATTAAAGATAACGGAAAAGGAATCAATAATGCAAAAGATGATAACAAACAGCATTCTATAGATATTTTTAAGAAAAGGTTAGCGTTATTAGATGGTAATTCTAAAAATTTATTTAAAATTGAATCTTCAGAAAAAGGAACTAAAATTAATTTTTGCATTAAAGAATTTAAAGAATGATAAAAACCATATTAATAGAAGATGAATTAAATGTAAGAGCAGCACTAAAAAAAATGCTACATATTATAGAACCAAATATTCAAATAATTGCAGAAACTGGTTATGTTAGTGAAGCTTTAACATTAATTAAAAGTAAAAAACCAGACCTTGTTTTTTTAGATATTGAATTAGAAGATGGCAACGGATTCGATATTCTTAAGCAATTAGAAACTATTGATTTTAAAGTAATTTTCACAACAGCATATAATCAATATGCTATAAATGCTTTTAAATTTTCTGCCATAGATTATTTATTAAAACCTATTGATCCAACCGAATTACAAGACGCAGTAAAACGTGCTATTTTAAGTATTAAAAGTAAAACCGAACACCAAAATTTACTTAAAGTTCTAAAAGATAATATCGAAAAAAAAGAACAAAAAATAGTATTAAAAACTACTGAACAACGTCATATTATTTTAATAAAGGACATCATTAGATTAGAAGCAGATGGAGCTTACACCATTTTTATTTGTAAAAATCAAAAATTAATTATATCTAAAAATTTAAAATATTATCAAGATCTATTAACAGATGATTTTGTACGTTGTCACCAATCTCATTTAATAAATATAAAACATATTTTAAGTATCGAAAGGAATGAAAAATTAAAATTATCTAATAACGATTTAGTACCTATTTCGATCCGTAAAAAAACAGAAATTCATAAAATTATTAGTAGTTTATAATTTTATATGGCGGTTATCAATTAAAAATCATCAGTTATCAATTGTTTAATAGTAGATGTATTTTCTAGAAGTATGTTTGCCATTATTAACCAAAAAAATATAAAATTATGTTATTTTCAATTATTGCCATTTTAGGCGGATTAATCGCAACCTCTTCATTAATTGTTGCAAAAAAACCAAACGCACAAGAATTATTAGACAAACTAACACCTTATCAAGGTTGGATAGGCGTTGTCTTATTATTTTGGAGTATTAAAGGTTTAATAGGTATGTTAAGTTACTTTTCAATAATTTATTTAGTAGCAAATATTGTTATGTTTATTGTAGGTTTCTTATTAGCGTACAGTTTACTTTCAAAATATTTATTAGAAAAAAACGAAACTGCAAAAGCAAAGGGACAACAATTAAGAGCAAAATTAGCGAAATTTCAAGTTCCTGCAGGCGTTATTTTATTAATTTTAGGAGTATATACATTACTAGTTGTTTTACATATACTATAATAATTTACGATTAAATAAATTATGACAGGTCGTAGAGAACGATAAAAAATCGAACTTTAAGACTAATAATATCCCCAAAGTATTAACAAAAAGCGTAAAATTTATTTTTACGCTTTTTTTATTTTCGAATATCAACTAAATCATTTCACTTATCAATTATATTTTTTCAAAAGTATGATTTCTATTATTTTTGGATTATCAAAATTTAAATTATGGCAAATCCATTTAAAAAGACAACCAACAATGCTAATAAATCAAAAAAGATTTATGGGTCTGAAAGAGAAAATTCTGAAACGGAAACAAAAAAATGTAAAGGTTGTGGTGCCGCAAGACCATTGGATACAAATTTAACTACTTGTGATTATTGTGGTTATAAATTTATGAATATAGATAGTGAAATCACAGTAGATAACAATAAAAAATAATATTATGTTTGGATTATTTGGAAAAAAAAATAAAGAGGAACAAGTAAAAGTAGAAAGTCCTGAATTTATGCAATTAGTTGAAAAATGGGATTCATTTTTAAATAAAATGGAGACTCGTTTTAACGAATCTTTGGTAAATGCAGAAGAAGCATTATTTGATAATTTAGTTGAAAGTGACTATGATCTCACACCAACAATGACTGCTTGGCAAAGTATTAAATCTCAACTAATGGATTTAGGAAACAAAGTAGATACTACTTTTGATGAAAAAGTAAAACCACAAATGCTAAATTACAAAGAGCATTATGAAATATTAGATCAAGGAGCTAAAGCGACACATTTACGAGAAAAAATTATTTTTAAAAGATTAGATCGTTTTGAGGTAGTTTTAGAAGGAAAAATATCTTCACGCTTTTATAATCATGCGGTAAAATTCCTTAACGAAGATTTTCAATGTACACAGTGTAGTGCTAAAATAGAACTTAAAAAAGATATTTTTCATGCACATTATGTAAGTTGTGAATATTGTAATACTGTAAATACATTTAAACCAAACGATAAAATATCGGCAATCCGATGGATAGTAGATAATATAGCAAAATATAAAGTTATAACTCAATGGGATTTAATGGAACAAGCAAGAGAAGAATTTAGAAACATTAGACCACCACATGAAGGTCAAGATAGTACAGAATATACAACTGCATATAAAAAAAGAGAAGATACAGAAAGAGCATTTTGGTTTAAATATTTTACAGAACGTAGCGAATATTTACCAGATTATAAAGAAACCATTGAACATGATATGGATAATAAAATGAAATGGTTTTACGAAGAAAGAAAAAGAGATTTAAATTACTAAAAATAAACATTAAATTAAAACAATTAAATTAAATAATTATGGAAATACACGGAGTAACATTTAAAGATTACGCACTTGCAGGTGCAAATTTAGCAAACGGAATGTCATTAGGTCAAGTTTGTGAAGTATTGAGTATTGAAGAACCAATATGGGCAGAAGTTCAAGAATATTTTATTAATAACATGAGCAAATTAGAACCAGGTGGAGAGGATCTAATGTTTTATTCTACAGTATTCACTAACCCAAAACAAGGTAAATTTGCCAATGTAGAAGGTGCTGCTGGTGGCGTTGAAGATGTGCTTGCAAAATATCCTGAATGGAGTGATTTTGTAAAAATGCAAATATATAGCGCCGAGGCTTCTAATGTTGGTTTAGAAATTGACTTTGACAAAGAATTTGGTATTTCTATAATGGCTTTCTCTCAATTAGGTGCACATTGGTCTGCATTTTATAAAGAAAAAGTAATGGATGTTACTAACTTTGATTCCTATGCATATGAAGAAGAAGGAGGACCTGCAATTACTCCAGAGCAAGAAGAAAGGTATCGTGTTTTTCATTTACAAGACGAATTAAGAGATAAATGGACTGCTTTTTATAAAGATAAATTTAAAAAAGACAGTGTCGATATTAGTGATGATATAGATTTTTAAAACATAAGGTTTGCTATTTTAGTGAGCCTTATTTATTTAATTGATGAAGCAGAATAGTCAACTAAGAAAAAAGATTGGTTCACTACAGAATACGGAAGCCATGATTTTTTTGTTTCTTTTTTTATCAAGAAAAAAAGATAAGTAAAATAAGGAAATGGCGAATAATAATCAAATCTAAACAAGAGTATAGAAATTTTTGATAAAAAAATAACAAGGACAAAAATTTTATACTCTTGTGAATACCTAGAAAAATGTTGTAAAAAAAATAATGCGATGAAGTTTTTAAAATATCAAATTTTGTAAAATCTAAAAAAGATGATTGTGATGATTCTTTAAATAAGGAAAAGAATAAAATACCTTTATCAAAAATTTTAAAACTGGCTTCATTCATTTGAGGTCTTATTTAGGATTAATAAAACGCAAATATTGTATTATAATGTCTGCGTTATGTTA
>JAMONN010000227.1 GCA_027065775.1 Flavobacteriaceae bacterium
GGATGCAACAGATTGTCACGGATTTTAAATTTTCGACTCCAACTAATTTAGACATAAAATAAAAATGTAAAATTTAACGGATTCAAATCTGTGAGTTCTGTATGAAACAAAAGAAACTCCCACATAATGAGAGTTTGTTAAGATTTGATTAGTTTTATTTAGAACAAGTTAATTAACAGTTCCATTAAACTAATAACGACTTTAATAATAATAGTAATCATAGTTAATAGTTTTAATTAGTTAACAATTTGTTTCTAATTTGACTTCGATATCTCGAGGTTTTAGAAACCCTTTTTTGAATTCCTTATCAAGATATAGCGATTTAGAGTTTTGGAAAAATAAATTAGCATAATTCCATATAAGTAACTACCAATTTATAATTAATGTTAAATATATCTACTTGAAGTGAAACTAATATGCTACAGTTTGGTTTTATATTGAAACTAATAATCTTATATTTTGTTGTTGTTTGTAATAATTGTAGGCGAATTTTTATGATGTTTTAAAGTTTTAATGTAAATAGTATCTTTTTTGATGCTTGTTTTTTGAGTTATATCATTTATTAGTTAAAAATGCCACGAATGCACTAATAGAATATACTGTGGATTTGTGGCAATAAAATACTTTAGTGTAATTTCTTTCTTAAGAGTTTTAATAACTTTTTTGCAGTTTTACTATTTACAGTTTCACCAAACTTATTGTAGAAAGTGGTTTTATTTTTTATAATATTATAATAGTAGGTTTCATTTTTATAATTTATAAAGTCATGGTTATTTTTTGAAAAAGAAATCTTTTCAGATTTTTTTTTGATATTTATATTTATATTTTTAGATGAAAGTTGGTCTGAATAATTTTTAAGATTAGAATTACTTGACCCTGATTTAGTTTGTATTAAAATAACACCATTTCTACCATCTTCACCATAAATAGATGTGTCAATTCCTTTTAAAACACTCATGCTTTTGATATTGCTTGCATCTAAATTTTTAATTTCAGTTGAGTTTGTCACTATTCCATCAATAATGTATAATGGATTATCATCACCTTTAAAAATAATCTGCTTTGTTACGTTATTTTTATTGTCTGAAAATTTAATAACTCTTGTACTATTTGTATTGGTAGTTGTCTTACTATTATTATGACGAAAATCTTTTTTTAAGATTAATCTTTGGCCAACTTTGAATTTCAGGTTTGGATTTAATTCACGTAATTTATTTACAGAAATACTATGTTTTTGGGCAATAGAATAGTAAGTATCTTTTTCTTTGATGACATATTTTAGGTCTTCATTTTCCCAAGACCTTATATAAAAGGTGTCTTTATCGTCATTATAATTAATTGTTAAACTATAAAATGAATTTGGGTTTTTAAAAGAATATTCTTTAGAAGTATTATCACTACTAGCTTTAATGTTAAGATTAACAATTTCATTATACTGATTTCTTTTAATGTTAATAATAGATATATTTACTTTGAATTTCTTTTTAAAATCTTGGACTAATTTTTCAATTTCTACATTAGTTGTTTTGTTGTAAATGGCAATTCCTTGTGTAGACTTTCCTTTAAAAAACAAATCATTGTCATTAAAATTTGATTTACTTTCTTTTGTATTAGTTTTTGAATATTTAGTTCCATAGGTTAAATTTTTAATAATAATTTCATCATTGCTTTTATCGTAACCTAATAAAATATCTGGTATAGGTTTATTTTGACTAAATGAATAACTAGAAGATGAATCTTTAGATTTGCCATCTATTTTAATAGCAATAATTTTGCCTTTATTATTTCTTTTTATACCGTATATTTTGACTGTGATTTTGTTTTTTTGTTCGTACTTTTTTTCAATTTGTTTAAGTTGTTTATCTGTAACTTTACTTTGAATTACGGCATTATAGCCATCTAAATCTATTTTTGTTTTATCTTTTAAATGCGAAGTAGAACCCATACTATTAATAACGATACTTTTCAATTCAGGATTGTTTTTTTGTTTGAAAATAAATTCATCCGTTAGTTTTAAATATTCTAAAGTAAATTCATCTATAGTTCCGTTTTTTCCAGAATCGATATACATATAACTATTGAAGTCATCTTTAGTATGATTTTTAGTTTTAGTATATAAACCAATTGCTATGAGTTTGTTATTCTCTATTTTAATATTTGAAAATTTAATTTCTGCTGGATAATTATTTTTTTTAAAATCAAGAATAATTTTATTTAATTGGTCTTTAGAAGTTTTACTGTTTATGGTATAGATCTTTTTATCATTGTATTTTAAATAGGATTTAGGATCAATATTTTTACCATATTTCATGACCTCATAATGCAAATGTGGTTCAGTTGATTTACCAGAATTCCCAACCGTACTAATAATTTCGCCTGCTTTTACTTGTTCGCCTAAAGCGACTTGAATATCGCCTAAATGATGGTAATTAGTTTGGTAATTATCATTGTGTGTTATTTGTATATAATTACCTTTTAACTTATCATAAGCTGCTTTAGTGACCATGCCTTTTGCAGTTGCATAAACATCCATATATTGATATGCAACAATATCAATACCTTTATGTAATTGTTTTTTATTGGTAAATGGGTTAGTTCGTTTACCGAAACCAGAAGAAATTTTAATCACATTTTCTGGGTGAATAGGATTAAAAAATTCCACTTTTTCATTCGATTTTTCCGTAAAGTTTAAATTAGGAAATAAAGTTTCGTTTATCGGTTTTTCTATTTCTTTAGTATTAAATGCGTAGAGAAATAGTGCAATTAATGGTAATAATAAAATATACTTTAACTGATTTAATTTTTTTGATGGACTTTTTTGTAACATAATAATGCGTTTTTTAATTAATGAATTGTAAAAATTTGTACTCAACGCAAACGGATAATTTTTAACACTTGTTTTTAATAATAAGTATTGATATTCTTTTATATTTTCATGATTTTCTTTAGCAAATTTATCGGCTAAAAATTCTAAATTTTGTGCTACATCTTTTTTATATAACCATGCAAACGGGTTAAACCATTGTACAATAACTAATAAGTGTACCAATAGCATATCATAAGAATGTTTATGAGTAACATGTACTTTTTCATGTTCAATTATTTGGTTTAGCTCCGATTTTTTAAATAACTGTTTGTTATAAACAATGTAATTAAAAATAGAAAATGGTGCTATATTTTTTATAGTCTCCACAAATGTGATGTTTCCTTTTTTTAGACGATTACTTTTATATACAAGTCGATATAAGGAACTAATTTCTATAATAAATTTAATACTAAAGAACAAAAGACCTAAAAAGTATATATTCTTTAACAACGCTAACCAATTAAAAGGTGTTTGATTTATAGTTGTGGAATATTTGGTATTAAAATTATTGTTATTTTCTACGAATACTATATTTTTATTTTCTGTAGGATTTTCAAAAACTATATTATTTTTATTAATAGGATTGATGAGATTTATTTGTTTATCTACATTAAAATCTACATAAATAGGAATACTAACTAACGGAAATACTAACGTTAATAATAAACCAACTATAAAATAAAATCGTATAGATTTAAAAAAAGTTTCTTTTTGTAAAAACAATTTGTAAAAGGAATATAAAATTCCTACAAATAAGGATGATTTTAGTATAAAATCCATAATTTAATTTTTATTTTCAATTAGTTTGATAATCTCTTTTAATTCATCAACACTTATTTTTTCTTCTTTTGCAAAGAAAGAAACTACGTTTTTATACGAATCTTCAAAGTAATTATTTACCGTTTTTTGCATAAATCCTTTACGATATTCTTCTTTTTTAATTGCAGGTAA
Source organism: Flavobacteriaceae bacterium (assembly GCA_027065775.1). GTDB lineage: Bacteria > Bacteroidota > Bacteroidia > Flavobacteriales > Flavobacteriaceae > S010-17. The sequence continues at coordinate 3,818 of JAMONN010000227.1, forward strand.
ATATTGGTGTGTATTGCCAAAAGCAACATGTTTTACAAAACCTTTTTCTTCCATTTTTCTTATAACAGTAGAAACCGTATTGTAATGTGGCTTTGGTTCTGGTAATTCTGCGACAACTTCTTTTACAAATGCTTTTTCTAATAACCATAACACTTGCATTATTTCTTCCTCTTTTGTTGTTAGTTTTTCCATTTTCGTTTATTCGTTTATTCGTTTATTCGTTTATTCGTTTATTCGTTTATTCGTTTATTCGTTTATTCGTTTATTCGTTTATTCGTTTATTCGTTTATTCATTCCTGCGAAGGCAGGAATCTCTATAATTGAAAATAAAAACCCTAAGAAATTTTTTGCAACTCCAAAGGGCTTTATCCGTTTACTTTGCAAACCTACAACTATTTTTGTAGTTATGCAACTACATTTATAGTTTTATAAAATTTTAACATTCTAAAAAAAGTTGAAAGGTTGGTTATTATTAGTCTAAACGAATAATAAATAAACGAATAAACAAACTAAAATTAGTTTATATTTGCCACAAAAAAGAGATAGAATGAGTGTTTTTTATATAATTGCTGGGTTTTTATTATTAGTTGTTGGAGGAGATTTTTTAGTGAAATCATCGGTTGGTTTATCGTTTAAATTAAAGTTGTCCAAATTAATAATTGGTATGACCGTTGTGTCTTTTGCAACGTCTGCTCCTGAGTTATTAGTTAGTTTGCAAGCGGCTTTAAATGGTTCTGCAGATATTGCATTGGGTAATGTAATTGGTTCTAATATTGCCAATATTGCTTTAGTTTTAGGTTTAACAGCAATGATCTCTCCTATAGTAGTAGATAAAAATTTTTTTAAATTAAACTGGCCAGGAATGCTGTTTTTTTCCTTTTTATTATATGTTTTTCTAAGGAATGATTTAGTATTAAGTAGAGTAGAAGGTATTATACTTTTAATTGCATTAATTGTATTTATCATTTATATGATTTGGGATGCAAGAAAGTCGAAAGTAGTAACAGATTTAGACGATGAAATAGATGGCAATTTAGAAACTGTCGGTTATGGTAAAATATTTTTGTGGTTAGCCATTGGTGCGGTTGCTTTGTATTTCGGATCTGATTTTTTAGTGAAAGGCGCAACAGATGTTGCATTAAAATTAGGTATTAGCGAAAGTGTTATTGCATTGTCATTAGTAGCAATTGGTACAAGTGTGCCAGAATTAGCAGCTTCAATAATTGCTGCTTTAAAAGGTGAAAAAGCATTGTCTATTGGTAATTTAATTGGTTCAAATATTTTTAATATTGGTTCTGTTCTAGGTTTAACGGCTATTATTACGCCATTAAAGGTTAATCCTGAAATGTTAAATAAAGATATTTTTTGGATGTTAGGTGTTGCCGTTGTTTTATTGCCATTAATATTATTGCCAAATAAATATAAAATTTCTAGATATAAAGGTTTAATTCTTTTTGTAAGTTATTTGATATTTATGTATTTGTTGTTTGCAACTAATTAATTTTATAGTTGTTCTATATAAATTAATAGAAACCCTATAATACCAATTGTCAAACAAAAAAAAGATATAAGTTTTGTGTCAAATTTACCAAACTCTGTGTTTTTTATTTTTTTGAAAAATCCGATATATTTAAAATCACCAATTGCCCTTATAGTAAACAGTATTGGTATGATTGTTCCTAAATTTCTAAAGAAATAATAATCAGGAAGTATTATTAACCTAAGGTTTGTTTTTTGTAAATAGAATATTCCAAAAAGTAATAAACCTAATGCAACAAGAGTAGTTTCTACTTTTTTAGGATTTAATACACGTTTTCCTTTTTCATTTGTTGGTAATGCTTTATTTAGTCCTTTTGTGCCACCAAATACCCAATAAAAATGAAGAATTGAAATAGTTAAGAAGACAAGAAACAATAAAACAGAAAAAATAAATTGCATAATTTAATTGGAATTTATTTTTTTTTATTGAGTGTTTGCATCAAAAAGTTATCTAATTCCACCATTTGATTATAACCTAATTTTTTACCAGATTGACCCAAAAAGTATAAAATAACCCAAACAATAGGTAAAGTTATTAGTAACCATTTTTGAATTTGAAAACTTTTTTCTAAACTCCAATTTACATAAAACCAAATAAATACAATCAAAAATGAGAGTGCAACTACAAAATGTAAAAACATAAAGAATGTCCAAACTTGTGGTTTTGGCCCTAAAATACCTTTTATAATAGTTTTATTATTTTTGTCTTTATCAATTTCAATTTGCATTTGTGGTGACCAAAAATGATTATCTTCTTTTGGGACATCTAAAAAAATATGATTACCAGAAATTTTAGCACAATATTTACAGTTTTCATCTTCTAAATTTTCTTTAAACTTGTTTAATACTTCTTCTTGACTTTCGTCAATTTTTATATTAAACCTAGGTTTTAATAGAATTTTATTTATCTGATTATCATGAATTGGTTTGTTCATTCTCTTAATCTT
>JAMONN010000228.1 GCA_027065775.1 Flavobacteriaceae bacterium
ATAACAGTTTAAAGTTTTTTGAATTCGGAAATACCTATCATAAATATAATGATAAGTACGAAGAAAATAAACACCTAACTTTATTTGCTACAGGAAATAAAACAAAAAATAATTGGATTGCCTCAGATCAAAAAACAGATTTTTTCTATTTTAAGGGAATTGTAAAAACTATTTTAGAACGTTTAGGTTTTGATAATTTAAAGACAAAACCAATAAAAACAGATATATTTTCGGAAGGAATTAGTTTTCTAAAAGGAAAATCTAAATTAGTAGAATTTGGTTTGGTAAACCCAATAATTTTAAAGAAATTTGGTATTAAACAAGAAGTATTTTATGCTGATTTTAATTTTGAAATACTATTAAATAATATTAAGAAAGATAATTTTATAGTTGAAAGTTTACCAAAATATCCAGTAGTAAAAAGAGATTTGGCATTACTATTAGATGAAAAAGTAAGTTTTAAAGAAATTTACAACATGGCATTTCAAGTGGAGCATAATTTGTTGAAAGATGTAGATTTATTCGATGTGTATCAAGGTAAAAACCTACCAAACGGCAAAAAATCTTACGCAGTTAGTTTTATGTTACAAGACGAAAACAAAACTCTAGAAGACAAACAGATTGAAAAAATCATGAAAAAATTACAAGATACATTTTTAAAGCAACTAGGAGCAGAGTTACGTTAGAAAGATGTTTAATTGTGTATTTGTTTATCGTTTAAAGTAGAGTTTAACGATAAACAAATACACAATTAAACAATTAAACAATTTATATGTACAGATTACTAATAAGACCCATATTATTTTTATTTGATGCTGAAAAAGTACATCACTTTACATTTTCAATATTAAAATTTAGTTTTAAACTGCCATTAGTAAAAGGAATTGTAAAAAAAATATATTCCGTTAATAAACCAGGTTTAGAAAAAAACATATTTGGTTTGACATTTAAAAATCCAGTTGGTTTAGCAGCAGGATTCGATAAAAATGCGTTATTAATTGATGAATTGGCATGTTTTGGCTTTGGTTTTATAGAAATTGGTACGGTAACTCCTTTACCACAAATAGGAAATCCTAAAAAACGTTTATTTCGTCTAAAAAAAGACCAAGCAATTATTAATAGAATGGGTTTTAATAATGATGGCGTAGATATAGTTGTAGAGCGTTTAAAAAAAATAAAATCCGATGTAATTATTGGCGGAAATATTGGTAAAAACAAAATTACACCAAATGAAAATGCCGTTGATGATTATGTAATCTGTTTTAATAAACTATTTGATTATGTACATTATTTTGTAGTAAATGTAAGTTCGCCAAACACACCAAATTTACGTGCTTTACAAGATAAAAAACCTTTGTCTAAAATATTGAATACTTTACAAAGTATAAATAATTCCAAAGAAAATCCAAAACCAATTTTATTAAAAATAGCACCAGATTTAACCGATGAGCAATTGTTGGATATTGTTGACATAGTAAAAGAAACTAAAATCGCAGGTGTTATCGCTACAAATACAACTATTGAAAGAAATAATTTAACTTCAGAAAATAAAAACGAAATTGGCGGTTTAAGCGGAAAACCATTAACCAATAAAGCAACAAATGTTATTAAATTTTTATCTGAAAAGTCAAATAATTCATTTCCTATAATTGGTGTTGGCGGTATATTTAATGAAAAAGACGCGAAAGATAAAATGAATGCAGGATCGGATTTAGTGCAAGTTTTTTCTGGATTTATTTATCAAGGACCAAAATTGGTTACGCGTATTTGTAAGTCTTTGTAAAGTTTCACACAAAGGCGCAAATATTTTCTCGCAAAGTCGCTAAGACGCAAAGGTTATTACGGTTTGTAAGAGCAAATATATTAATAAGACCTAATTGCTTATTATTTGTTAAACGAATGAAATCATTTGTCGCCATATTTTATTATAGGTTGTGGTTTACTTATTTTTGATTTTGAAGTACTAATTTAAATTCTTAAATCTCCAATCAACAATCTCCAATCGTTAATCTTTTTAAAATTTAAACTGTTTTGAAAAATTTATTTATTAATAACTCCTCATTTGACACAATTTTCTTTGCATCTTTGCGAGAACTTTGCGCCTTTGCGTGAGCCAACAAAACTGCGTGAATCAAAAGCACATGAAAGCAACTTACAAAAAACACCTTCTAGAATTTAAGCAAGCAAGCGGTACTTCGCGCGGAATTTTAAAAACAAAAGAAACGTATTTTCTTATTTTAGAGAGTAATAATAAAAAAGGAATTGGTGAATGCGGTTTATTTAAAGGTTTAAGTTTTGATGATATACCAAATTACGAAGAAAAATTAAAATGGACTTGCAAAAACATAAATCTAGGTTTAACAATTTTATTAAAAGAATTGCTAAATTTTCCTTCGATACAATTTGGTGTAGAACAAGCGTTTTTATCCTTAGAAAGTAATGATAAATTCATTTTATTTCCTTCTAAATTTACCGAAAGTAAAGATGTAATACCTATTAATGGGTTAATTTGGATGGGTTCTAAAGAATTTATGAAACAGCAAATTAAAGACAAATTAAATGCTGGTTTTTCGACTATTAAACTTAAAATTGGCGCTATAGATTTTCAAACGGAATTAAATTTACTAAAATCTATCCGAAAAGAATTTTCAGAAAATGAAATAACCTTGCGTGTAGATGCAAATGGTGCTTTTACACCAAATAATGCTTTGGAAAAACTAAAATGGTTATCCGATTTTAAATTACATTCTATTGAACAACCAATAAAAGCAAACCAATGGCAAGAAATGGCATTATTATGTGAAAAAACGCCATTACCAATTGCTTTAGATGAAGAATTAATTGGCGTAATTAATAAATTTGAAAAAGAAAAATTACTGCAAACAATTAACCCTCAGTTTATTATATTAAAACCAAGTTTAGTTGGCGGTATTAAAGGTTCAAACGATTGGATTACTTTAGCAGAAAATCAAAGCATAGATTGGTGGATAACATCTGCTTTAGAAAGTAATATTGGTTTAAATGCAATTGCACAATACACCTATAGTTTGCAGAATAAATTGCCTCAAGGCTTAGGTACAGGTTCTCTATTTACTAATAATATGGATTCGCCTTTAGTTGTTAAAAATGGTAATTTAGTTTATGATAATTCTTTGAGTTGGGAAAACAATATATTTTAGTGTATTCACTTTAGTTTCTAAAAACTTTAGCTGCGAATTATCAGTTTGACGTAAAAAAATGTCACAAATTCATGAACAAACAAGACTCAAGTTTAAAATTGTCTTGAAAAATATGCCGCTCAACTTTGTGACACTTGTGTCTTCTTAGTGTTCTTGGTGGTTAAATATAGATTAACAACACTATTTTAAACTAGAACCACAAACAACATCAAATTATTAATATGCAGCAGTTTATATTCTATATAATTTTAGAAAATTAAAATTTTGAGTTTAATTCGTAAATTCGTGGTGAATATCTGCGAAATTAAGGTTTATCTAAATTGTTTTGGTTTCAAATTTTTACTTGCATTTTCTGCGATTTCAAAAATTCTCTTTTGTCTTGTTTCTTTTCTTTTAGCAGAAACGACCCAATACAATAAAATCTTTTTAGCGGATTTACTTAGACTATAAAAGTATTCCAATGAACCTTTATGATTTGTAAATTCTGCTTTTAAATCCTCTGGAATTATTAGTGCTTCGACCTTATCTAAAATTATCCAAGAACCATTTTCTTTTGCAATTTCAATGCTTTTGTAACCTTTTTCTTCCATAAGTCCTTGGTTAATTAAGGTTTTTACTTTATCCTTATTTATCTTCGACCAATTACTTTTTTCTTTTCGTTTGCTGAAATACTGTTTATATTTCTCACTATCTATTGTTTTTTTTGTACTATCAATCCAACCAAAACAAAGTGCTTCATCAACTGATTCACTCCAACTTAGGTTATGGTTAGAGGATTTTTTCTTGTAAAAAATAAGCCAAACTGCACCTTTTATATTATGGTTTAATTTGAGCCATTTTCTCCAATCTTTTTTGTCATAAGGACAATAGTTTTCAACATTTCTCATACTATTTTAGTATAGTTATTATTTTTCGATTTCAAATAAAAATCCGTGAAAAATTTGTTAAAATCCGTGTCATCTGTGTTCTATTTTTCAGCACAATAAACTGTTTTATTTACAGTTAAGTTTATAATATACTAGAGTTAGTTAGTAACGCAATTCTACTTCAAACTTTTCATATAAGAAATTACACTTTTACGAATATCGCTATTTAATTCATTTTCTTTAGGTTTGTAAACGCTAATAATACCCTTGTTTTCGGGTTTTAAAAACGGAATATCAAATCCTTTTAATAAATAATTACTAAAAGCAACGGTATAGATTTTATTTGGAATAATTTTTTTATCAGAAACTAACCAAGTTTTTTTATCTGCAGCTAACTTTGCTTTATAACGTTGTAAATACGCACCAGAACCTGCTTTTAGTTTTCCGTATTGTAAAACTTTGGTTAATAAAGAACCTTTTATTTTGACTTTCAAAACATTTCCGCCGTAAGGCAACACTCTAAAAATATCTACACCAGTAATATTACCTTCTAATTGATCGTCAATTCTAATGGAACCGCCATTTACTAAAGCGCAATCCACTTTATTATCAAATCCAAACGCCATGCCTTTGGTAATTAATTTTCCTAAATTTGTTTGCGTACTACGTATTGGCGTATCTCGACCATCTAAAGGATTTGTTGCTACGTAAATAACTTCTGAAGGATTTGGTAAAATTTCTTGAATTTTTTCATCTAATAAAACATTCCATTTTTCTACAATTTTCGCTACTTTTTTATCCGAAACTATTTTATCGTTTATAGGAATCAATTCCGAAGTAATTGTATATTTTTTTGTTTTTAGATTATATTCTAACCTATGTACATAAACCGTTTTTGCGTTAGCATCTGCTTTTGCAATTTTGCAATTACCAATTGGTATTAATCTATTTGTATGTTCATGACCACCCATAATTAAAGGGATTTTAGGCAATGATTTTGCAATCATTTCATCTTGATTTTGTTGTAAATGTGTTAAACCAATAACTAAATCAGTTTTATTTTTCAAACTATTGTAAGCATTTTCGGAATCTTCATAAAAATCACCATAATCTACATAATCTTTCGGATTAGAGTTAATTGTAGGAGCAATAAAACCTATTTTTAGAGAATTACCTGCTTTATTTTTAAACTCATGGATGTAAGTTTTTTCAATATTATTTTTTATGTTATTTTTTTCAATATAGAATGGTTCTAGGTTTAAACTATCAATTCTATGTAATGCATTTGTTGAAACCCATTTAAAATTTGATTCGTTTAATCTTTTTTGAAGATCATTGTATTTTAAATCAAATTCATGATTACCAAAATTCACCAAGTCAAAATTCATCGCATTCATGGTTTCAATCATTTGTTTGCCTCTAATTCTTTCCCCTTTGTATTTAAGCGTACCTATTAAAGACGGATTTAAAAAATCACCTGCCATCACCATAAATGTATTTGGATTTTCGGCAAGCAACTGTTTGTGAACAGTTTCCACTCTTTCTAAACCACCAACTTTTCCACCTTCTAATGTTGAAATTTCATAAACATCATTTAATTGTAAAAAGGTAACTTTAACGATGTCATTTTCTTTATTACAAGAAATAAATAGTAAAAGAATTAATATTTTGATTAGATTTTTCATTGGTTTTAAATTTGAAAGCAAAGTTACTATTTTTTAAGCTATAGAATTTACTTTTTTTTAATCTCGCAAAGCCGCAAGGACGCAAAGAAAAAGAGATAGTATTAAAAAATCTATTTTTGTACAGCAAAATTCGCATTTTACAAACCATAAAAATCTTTGTGTCTTAGCGACTTTGCGAGAAAATATTTTAGAAAATGACACGCTTTCCATGAATTCAATATTAATTAAACAGAAAGAACAATAATTAAAATGAGTATCTTTGTACATTAAAACTAAAAACTATGGGAATTTTTGACAGATTATTTAAAAAAACAAAAGAAGTTGCAGACGAAGCATTAGAAATCGGGAAAGATTTTGTAGAAAATGCTGGTGAAATTGCTGAAGATGTTTTTGATAAAGCAAAAGAAGTTGGCGAAGACATTCTAGAAAAAGGAAAAGAAGTAGTTGATAATCGAGAAGAGATTATCCAAAACTTAACCGACAAAGCGAAAGAAGTTGTTAACGAAGCAAAAGAATTTGGTGATGAAATGCTCGAAAAAGGTAAAGATTTAGTAGAAAA
>JAMONN010000229.1 GCA_027065775.1 Flavobacteriaceae bacterium
ATTTAAAACTGTTTTTTTTATACAACACTAAAATAAGTGAAAATATTTACATGACAAAACACTGTGCTAACTATTATGCACAGTGGATTGTCTTAAATTTTTTAATAAAGTTTTGCGGATTTAAGGACATATAAGACATTTAAGAGCATATAAGTTGGAAGGTTCGTTTCTACGAAAGCAGGAGTCTAAAAAAAATATTAGATTTATAACCTTCGCAGGAATCATAACCTTATGTAATGTTTTCTTTAATTAACCTTACTAGAGATTTTAAGGTCATATAAGTTTTGGGTGTTTCTTATTTTTGTAGTGTTTGTAAAAAAGAAGGTTTGTTGATGGAATATATTACCAAGAGTACAAAACATCAAAATTAAATAAATTGCCACGAATGCACGAATTTTTCACATATTGTTTTCCTTGTGCTTGATGGGGTTAAAAAAATCAAAAAAGGCATAAAAGAATACATAAGACTTTTGTTTTATTTTGTAGTAGAAAAAATTAGGAACACGGATAACACGGATTTTTACAGATTCTCACGGATTTTTTATGCTCTTAGATGTCTTAAATTATGACCTCAAACACTCCATAGTAAGTAAAAAACTTTGCGGTCCTTGCGTAAAACTTTGCAACCCTTGTGGTTAAAACCAAAAAAAAACTTACTTTTGAAGTAACTTATTTTAAAATAAACTGTAAAATTGCTAGAAAAATCTACCATATATAAACTAAAAAACAAACTTACATTAGGTTTAAAACCCTTTAGTTTCACACACACACACACACACACACACAGGAAACTAACAATTTCTTTAGTGTAGCATTTAACTTTTGTAATACACTTAACTCAAGTAGCAAAATCTTTTTATTATTTAAAAGGTCTTTTTGCTTTTACCATCATTTTATTAAAAAAAATAATCTCGCAAAGACGCAAAGACGCAAAGTTGCAGTTCTTAAAAAGTCGCAATTGTGTTTATTTTGTAAATATTTACAACTTAAAAACCATAATTCTCTTTGTCCCTCTGTGGCTTTGCGAGATTATAACACTATACAAATAACATAATTACTAATCTTTTAAATATATAAAAAATGGCTTTCGAAAACTTAATCAGTATCAATTTTACAACAGCAGAACTTACTACATTAGACGATGCTTTGCAACAAATTAAAACCGTATTACGTGGTAAAACCGTAAACTTAACGCCTGACCAACGTAGACAATACGGTAGTATTGCCGAGCAGAACAAACTATTTGTAAATAAAGCAAAAGAACTTATGGAGCAAAACCCAAACCACGTACCTAACTTTTTAGATAAAGTAGAGTTTGACAAAGATTACAACGCAAGACAACAAATAGCAAACCGATTAATACGTCTAGAGGGCTTAACCGAGCAATTAGCAGACACCAAAATATTATTAGACCATGACAATTATTTTAATGCGCTAACTTTTTACCGAAACATAAAATTTTTGAGTAAAGAAAGTGTAGCAGGTACTACTACATTATATAAAGAAATGGCACAGTTTTTTTAAAAAAGTAATACAACTGATGAAAATGAGTAATTCGGTGGTCTTTGGTCTTTGGTCTTTGGTCAGTGTAATACAAAAATTTATATGACCTTAAATACCTTATATGAAAAATTTTAACCACTAAGAACACAAAGAAAGTACAAAGAACACAAAGCGAACCCATAAAAATTTGTGCCTCTTGTGTAAAATCTTGTGACCTTTGTGGTTAAAAGCGGTTAAATAACCATAAAAACCAGTACAACAACCCATTAAAATGAATAACAAATCCATAAAACCAGTACAACAACCCATAAAAAGCGGTTAAGAACTACCCAAAGGGTGGTTCTGAACCCCCTAAAAGGGGTTGCTAAATGGTTAAAATGGGTTACATAACCACTAAAAATGGGTTTACAAATAGTATAAATGGGTTATAGAACCCCTAAAAATAGTAATACAAACAGGTTAAGACCAATAAAAATGGTTATAGTAAAGGTTTTTACTAAAATGAAACCCTAAATTAACATTAAAAATAAATATATGTCATCTAAATTACCAAAAAACATTATTCAAGAACTAGAAAAACACAAAAATCTTATTTTTGGACTTATTTTCGCGGGATCTACAATTATTGGCTTTGGACAAGAGCGAGCTGTGTATTACCACTTTGAAACTTTCCATTAAAAAAATATTGATAGAAATTATACCTATATATATAGGAGTTTAAATATATTTGCAATTCTAAAATTTAGATATGATACAGATTACGTTACCTGATGGTTCGGTAAGAGAAATGGAAATGAATAGCACACCAATGGATGTCGCTAAAAACATAAGCGAAGGTTTTGCAAGAAATGTAATTTCTGCCTCGTTTAATAATGAAACGGTAGAAACGTCGACCCAATTAACCAAAAATGGTACCCTTACCTTATATACATGGAAAGATGATTTAGGTAAAAAAGCCTTTTGGCATTCGTCTGCACATGTCTTAGCGCAAACTATTTTACATTTTTATCCTGATGCTAAACTAACTATTGGTCCTGCGATTGATAATGGGTTTTATTATGATGTTGATTTTGGTGGTGATACTTTATCGGATAATGATTTCGGTAAACTAGAAAAGCAATTTTTAGAATTTGCCAGACAAAAATTTGAATTCAAAATGCGTTCTATTTCAAAAGCAGATGCATTGACCTATTATAAGGAGCAAAATAATGAATTTAAAGTTGAATTAATTGAGAATCTAGAAGATGGAACAATTACTTTTTGTGATCATGCTGATTTTACAGATTTATGTCGTGGTGGTCACATACCGAATACTGGTATTTTAAAAGCAATTAAAATAATGAGTGTTGCTGGTGCATACTGGCGTGGTGATGAAAAAAACAAACAATTAACTCGAGTTTATGGAATTTCGTTTCCGAAACAAAAAGAATTAAAAGAATATTTGGCATTATTGGAAGAAGCCAAACAAAGAGATCATAGAAAATTAGGTAAAGAATTAGAATTGTTTACTTTTTCGCCTAGAGTTGGTCAAGGTTTACCTTTATGGTTGCCAAAAGGCGCTGCCTTGAGAGAACGCTTGGAACAATTTTTAAAGAAAGCTCAGAAAAAAGCGGGTTATGAAATGGTGATTACACCACATATAGGTAATATTGAGTTATATAAAACTTCTGGCCATTATGAAAAATATGGTGAGGATAGTTTTCAAGCAATTGGAACACCAAAAGATGGAGAGCAATATTTATTGAAACCGATGAATTGTCCACATCATTGTGAGATTTTTAATAACAAACCATATTCTTATAAAGATTTACCGAAACGATTTGCTGAATTTGGTACTGTTTACAGGTATGAACAAAGTGGTGAGTTACACGGTTTAACTAGAGTTAGATGTTTTACACAAGATGATGCGCATATTTTTTGTACACCAGAACAATTAGATCAAGAATTTAAAGATGTAATCGATTTAGTTTTATATGTATTTAAAGCTTTAGGTTTCGAAAACTTTAAAACTCAAGTTTCTTTAAGAGATCCTGAAAAATCAGAAAAATATATTGGATCTGATGAAAATTGGAAGAAAGCAGAAGATGCTATTGTAAAAGCAGTAAAAGATAAAGAACTAGATTATGTTATTGAATACGGCGAAGCTGCATTTTATGGACCAAAATTAGACTTTATGGTAAAGGATGTTTTAGGCAGAAGTTGGCAGTTAGGAACTATACAGGTTGACTATAATTTACCTGAACGTTTTGAACTTAAATATAAAGGTTCCGACAATCAGTTACATACTCCAGTAATGATTCATCGCGCGCCTTTTGGCTCGATGGAACGCTTTATTGCCATCTTATTAGAGCATACAGGCGGTAATTTTCCACTTTGGTTAACGCCTGAACAAGTGATTTTACTACCAATTAGCGAAAAATATGAAAAATATACAGAAAAAGTTTCAAATCTGTTAGAAAATTCCGAAATTCGCGCCCTCGTAGACAGTCGTAATGAGAAAATCGGTAGAAAGATACGAGATGCTGAAATGAGTAAGATTCCTTTTATGATTATTATAGGAGAAAAGGAAGAAAAAGAAAATACAATTTCGGTTAGAAAACACGGTGAAGGTGATATTGGCACATTTAGTGTAGATGAATTTGCATCGATTATTAATAATGAAATCAGTACTGTTTTAGAACAGTTTTAAGTATAACAAGCTTTTAATAAAGCACTAAATTTTTATAGCCATAGCAATACGTAGAAGAAAAAGAAGAATTGGAAGAATCATTAAGGAAGATAAACATCGAATTAATGGGAAAATTATTCGTACTCCAGAAGTACGTTTAGTAGGTGATAATGTGGAAGTTAAAATATATCCTATCGCCGAAGCAAAGGCTTTAGCCGAAGAGTTAGAGTTAGATATTGTTGAAATTTCTCCAAATGCAAAACCTCCTGTTTGTAAAATAATGGACTATAAGAAGTTTTTGTACGAAGAGAAAAAACGTGCGAAAGTTTTAAAAGCCAAAACTACAAAGGTTGTTATTAAAGAAATTAGGTTTGGGCCTAATACTGACGATCATGATTATCAGTTTAAAAAGAAACATGCAGAGAAATTTTTAAAAGATGGTGCTAAATTAAAAGCATTTGTATTCTTTAAAGGTAGATCTATCATATTTAAAGAACAAGGACAAATCTTATTATTAAGATTAGCACAAGATTTAGAAGAATTTGGTAAAGTAGAACAAATGCCAAAATTAATGGGTAAGCGTATGACAATGTTCCTTGCTCCTAAGAAGAAAAAATAGTGTGTTCAGTGTTCAGTGTTCAGTGTTCAGTGTTCAGTGTTCAGTGTTCAGTGTTCAGTGTTCAGTAAGTTTTAAAAATATCTGAACAATAATAAAGAATAGTAAGAAATAAATATATAAACTCAAAACAGGAAGAAAATGCCTAAAATGAAAACAAAATCTAGTGCCAAGAAACGTTTTAAAGTTACTGGTTCTGGAAAAATTAAAAGAAAGCACGCTTTTAAAAGTCATATATTGACTAAAAAAAGTAAAAAAAGAAAGTTAAAATTAAGACATGCGACATTAGTTCATAAGGCTGATGCTCCAAATATTAAACAACAACTTTGTCTTAAATAGATGCTAGTCTTTAGTCTTTGGACTTTAGAAAACAAATTAATAGGAAATAATTAAACCATGTATTAGTGCCAAAAAATGTTCTAAGAACTGCCTAATATAAAAAACAATTAAAATTATGCCAAGATCGGTAAACTCAGTAGCGAAAAGAGCTCGTAGAAAAAAAATATTAAAACAAGCAAAAGGTTATTTCGGAAGACGTAAAAACGTTTATACTGTTGCAAAAAATGCAGTAGATAAAGGTATGGCTTACGCTTACAGAGATAGAAAAAATAACAAAAGAAACTTTAGAGGTTTATGGATTCAACGTATTAACGCTGGAGCTAGAATAAATGGTTTATCTTATTCTCAATTTATGGGAAAAGTTAAAGCAAACAACATTGACCTTAACAGAAAAGTATTAGCTGATTTAGCAATGAATCACCCTGATACTTTTAAAGCAATTATTGATAAAGTAAAGTAGTCTTTAGTCTTTAGTCTTTAGTCTTTAGTCTTTAGTCTTTAGTCTTTAGTCTTTAGTCTTTAGTCTTTAGTCGAAAAAAAATAAAAAAATTCTTACTATAAAAAAAGCGACCAAATGGTCGCTTTTTTTTGGTTTTACAAGATTCATTACTTAATTTTATAAATTACAAATGTTTCTTTTTAGTGATCTAATCTAAGATTTAATTTATGTTTCATTTTATACTTACAACAACATATCAATTAAAAATTTAATTTGTTACCTATACAATAATAGCTATTCAATATAAAAAGCGACCAAATGGTCGCTTTTTTGTTTGAAAATATTGTTTACTAATACCTCATTTACCTAATTAAAATGCATTTTCATGCCTTCATGTGATTTCTTAAAACCTAAATTTTCATAAAATTTAATAGCATCGGGTCTTTTTTTGTCTGTTGTTAATTGAAGTAAATGTGCCTTTCTTTCTTTTGCTCTATTAATTGCCCATTCAAACATTACTTTCCCTATTCCGAGACCTCTTTTGTCTTTTCGTATTCTTACCGCTTCAATTTGTGCTCTTATGCCACCTTTATAACCTCAGTTCGACGTAAGGAATTAGCAAAAAAGTTCTAATTGTGAAGATTTTTCAGTTTCAAATTTAATGGATGGTTTTTTATCTTGAAAAGTATAAGCAATAATACTTGCAATAAGATTTGTTA
>JAMONN010000230.1 GCA_027065775.1 Flavobacteriaceae bacterium
TTACAAAAATTAATAGTCAATCCTTTATAAGAAGTTACGGTTATTTTTTTATTCCCTTTGAAGGTTTCTTCAATAAACGAAATTCGTTTTTCTAAACTAAACATATATTTCTTAGCAGAATTTGTTCCGATGGCAATTACAATTTCATCAAATAAAGGTAATGCTCTATTAATAATATCGACATGACCTAAAGTAATCGGATCGAAAGATCCTGGGAAAACAGCTCTTTTCATTTTTAAATAATTTTCTGCAAGATAAGATTTTAAATTCATTACTGTTCCATTAAAGACATAAGACCGCTACGCTTAAAGATATAAGATGCAAGACTAAATTGTAATTACGAAAATAATCTAATTAAAAAAGTAGTGTCATTTTTTATATCTATTAAGTGCTTAAAGAAGAAAAGCAAAACCCTAGACTCTAAGTACTCGTAACTCTAGGCATTGAGTAGTTTCCTTTTTTTTTATAAACTGGAATAATTACCAACTTATAAAATTGTAATTTTGCCAAATGCAATTAGGAAAAATAAATAAACTTACAGTAGACCGCATTACTAAATTCGGTACTTATTTAAAAGACGACAATAATGATGAAGTTTTACTACCAGATGATTATGATGGCGAAGTAAATTTAGACGATGAAATTGAAGTTTTTATTTATCTAAATAATAAAGAAGAATATGTTGCAACAACTAATTTTCCGAAGGTTACTTTAAACAGATTTGCTTATTTAGAAGTAACCGATGTAAATAACATAGGTGCTTTTATAAATATTGGCATTGAAAAAGAATTATTGATTCCGTATTCTGAACAAACCGAAGAAATGTATGTTGGTAATTCGTATTTAATTTTTATGTATTTAGACGAAGAAACCAATAGATTAGTTGGTTCTTGTAAAGAAAACGACTTTGTTTTCTTTGACGAAATTGATATAGAAAGAGGCGATGAAGTAGATCTGATTTTGTACCGAAATACAGAAAATGGTATGAATGCCATTGTAAATAATTTATATAAAGGACTTATTTTTACTTCGGATATTCATAAAAAAATAAAAGAAGGAGACAATATAAAAGGTTACGTAAAAAATGTACGTGATGATGGCAAAATTGATTTAGTTTTAGAGCCTATCGGTTACAAAAAAAGTATTGATAATTCAAACGATAGCATTCTTAAGAAACTAAAAGAAAATGATGGTAAGTTATTTGTTACCGACAAAAGCAGTCCCGAAGAAATTAAAAAACATTTTGGTTTGAGCAAAAAAGCTTTCAAACGAAGTTTAGGTAATTTATACAAACAAAAAGTAATCATAATTTTAGAAGATTGTATTAAATTAGCAGAATAACAAATCTATTTTGAACGATATAATTTACGATAAAGAGTTTTATGGTATTGATTATACTACCACAAAGATAAAAAACGATTATGAATCTTGCATTTTCACAAACTGTAATTTTTCTGAAATTAGTTTAAGAAGTTTTCGTTTTACCGAATGTGAATTTATGGATTGTGACCTTAGTAATGCAAAAATAGACGAAACTGCATTTCAAGATATTCAGTTTATAAATTGTAAACTTTTAGGGTTGAAATTTGATAGTTGCAGTCCGTTTTTATTAACATTTAACTTTATAAATTGTAATTTAAATTTCACTTCTTTTTATCAATTAAAAATTGAGAAAACGATATTTAAAAACTGCAAAATGCATGAAATTGATTTTGCAGAAACAAATCTAAGCAATGCTGTTTTTGATAATTGCGATTTGTCAAAATCCGTTTTTGAAAATAGTAATTTATCTAAAGTGAATTTTATTTCTTCCTATAATTTTGATATTAATCCAGAATTGAACATCCTAAAAAAAGCAAAATTTTCTAAAGAAAATGTTATTGGTTTATTGAGTAGTTACAATATTGAAATAACTTAAAAATCTAATTTAAAATGAATTACCTAGCACATATCTATTTATCTAACGAAGAAGATGCACTAAAACTAGGCAATTTTTTTTCTGATTTCATAAAAGGTAATAAATATAAACATTTCTCTAAAGACATTCAAAATGGCATCTATTTACACAGACAGATTGATAGTTTTACCGACGCTCATGAAACTGTTAGAATAAGCAAACGAAGATTACACAAACGCTACGGCCATTTTAGTGGGATTATTATAGATATATTATACGATCATTTTTTAGCGAAAAATTGGTCTAATTATTCTAACATTCCGTTAAAAGATTACGAAGAAAATTTTTTAAATTTATTAGACGATAATTTTGACATTCTACCCGAAAAAGTAATTTACGCATTACCATATATGAAAAAGCAAAAATGGTTATCTTCATATGCTACTATTGAAGGTATTGAAAAAGTACTAAATGGTGTAAATAAAAGAACCAAATTCAAATCTCAAATGCATTTAGCAATAGCAGATTTAAAATTAAATTATAAAACTTTTGAAGAGGATTTTACTTCTTTTTTTGAGGAATTAATGGCATTTTCCGATACGGTTATTACGGAATTTACACAACCATCAACTAAATAATGTTATGTTTTTTTTGTGAATTCATGATTAACAATTATGATTTTATCAAAATATTTTCGACTTCTTAAATTATTTTATTGATTTTTAACCCATTCAAAAACTGGATCAATTCCTTTTTTAAAATCTGCAAATGTTCCTTCAATAATTTGATCTGGTATAATTGAATTATCATTGGTTTCAATTAATTTATAAAAATTATTTGAAAATGTTATTTTTAAATTTGAATACGGCAAATAAAAATTCTTTACATTACCATAATGATTTGGTTTACCGCTTGTCTCTTCTCCAATAATTGTGGCATTGGTGTTTTCTTTAAAATAAATAGTATTAAATATTGCTGACGAATACGTTTTTTTACCAACCACAACAAATAAATTTTCTTTAGTGTTTAGTTTTTTATTTTTTGCTATTTCATCAATTAAACTTTCTGCCAAAAATGAACTTCCACCTTGATTAAAACGCATATCAAAAATTATTTTATCAATATCTTTTGTAAGAAGTTTTGTTAAAATCTCATTTTCAAACTCTTTAAAAGATGGATATTTATGCGCCTCTTCTTTGTTGCCATATTTTAAAACCGTTTCCTTACTCATACATCTATTATACTGCACATAATAAATTTTGTCACTCTCAAAGTATCTTGCTTTAAACCACATCTTTTGCTTATAGATGTAATATGGAGTTTTACTCTCAAAATTTGTACGAATTCTATTTTTTTTGATGGAATAATCTTCTAATTTAACTTGCATTATTTCTTCAATTTTCTCATCATTTACAATACCAATATCTAGTAATTTATCTTCCGATTTTGAAAATTTAAAATAATCTAAAATGTATTTATTGGTTAATAATCTAGGAACATTTTTATTTATCATTCCTTTATTTTCTGCTACAAATAATGTTTTTAAACTATCTATAATTTGTTCCATCGGAAAATTATTAATCGACGTTATCTTTCTATCTAGAAATCTTCTATTATTTTTAGTAGTACCAATAATATAGAAACCATCCTTAAAATATTCAAAATAAAATGGAATTTTTACCTTATTTTTAATATAATTATTACGAGAAACACCTGTATGAGAATCACCAATATTAGATAGTAACTGCGTAACTTTCAGAGAAGTGATTCTGTCTGAATCAGACTCTAGATTTTTTATAATTTTGTTTAATTCACTATCAAAATCTTGCTCTGAAAATTTAAAATATAAATCAGGATGTTTTTTCTCAAGTTCAGATTTCAAAAAATTTAAATCGGTAATCCAATCCGAAGTTTTTATTTGTTGTGCAAAAAACTGTGTTGTAAATAATATAAAAAGTATAAAAAGTATAAAATATTTTTTCATTAGTTTGTTTTTGAACAAAGATATTATTATAACTCTTTTTAGTGATTAAAATAATGTTAAATACGATGACTTCGAGTCATCGTATCAATAAATTTTACCCCAACCAACCATCACGATCTAAACTTCTATACTGTATTGCTTCTGCAATATGAGTTGGATTTATATTTTCTGATGCTTCTAAATCTGCAATTGTTCTAGACACTTTTAATATTCTATCGTACGCTCTAGCGGAAAGATTTAATTTTTCCATCGCATTTTTTAGCATGGTTTTAGATTCTTCGTTTAAAGCACAATATTTACGAATTTGTTTTACAGACATTTGAGCATTGTAATGCACCGAATCATTATCTTTAAAGCGCTCGGTTTGTACTTCTCTGCCTTTTATAACACGTTCTCTAATGATTTTACTTGGTTCGCCTTTTCGTTCTTCAGATAGTTTTTCAAAAGGTACAGGTTGCACTTCTATATGTATATCAATTCTATCTAATAATGGACCTGATATTTTTGCTAAATAACGCTGCATTTCTTGTGGACTTGATGCTAACGGATTATTCGCATCTACAAAATAACCACTCGGACTAGGATTCATACTCGCCACCAACATAAAACTACTTGGATAGGTTACCGTAAATCTTGCTCTTGAAATAGTTACTTCTCGATCTTCTAAAGGTTGTCGCATTACTTCTAAAACGGTTCTTTTAAATTCTGGTAATTCGTCTAAAAATAACACGCCATTATGCGATAACGATATTTCGCCAGGTTGTGGATATGCGCCACCGCCAACAAGTGCAACATCACTAATAGTATGATGTGGCGATCTAAATGGCCTTTGACTCATTAAACCAGAATGTGATTTAATTCTACCAGTAACCGAATGTATTTTAGTAGTTTCTAAAGCTTCTTTTAAGGACATTGGTGGCAAAATGGTAGGCAATCTTTTTGCAATCATAGTTTTACCAGATCCTGGTGGACCGATTAAAATAATATTATGTCCGCCAGATGCTGCGATTTCCATACAACGTTTTATAGTTTCCTGTCCTTTTACATCCGAAAAATCGAATTCTGGATTTTCTAAACTATCATAAAACTCTTTTTTAGTATCTATTATTAATGCCTCAATTAAAGTTTTACCTTCTAAATGATCTATAATCTGTTGAATATTTTCTACAGGATAGACATCTAAACCTTCTACAATCGCTGCTTCTTTTGCATTTTGTGTTGGTAAGAAAAAACCTTTAAAACCTTCTTCTTGTGCTTTTATAGCAATTGGCAATGCTCCTTTTATAGGTTGTAAACTTCCATCTAAAGAAAGTTCTCCCATAATTACATATTGGTCAATATCTTTTGCCTTAATTTGTTTGGATGCGTCTAAAATTCCCATAGCAATGGTTAGATCGTAAGCAGAACCTTCTTTACGCATATCGGCAGGCGCCATATTAATCGTAATTTTTTTACCAGGTAATTTATAACCGTTATTTTTAAGTGCTGCAGATATTCTAAAACTACTTTCACGTATTGCGCCATCTGGCAAACCTACCAAATGATAAGCAATACCTTTATCCATATTAACCTCAACAGTTATAGTTGTTGCTTCAACACCAAAAACTGCAGATCCGTAAACTTTTGTAAGCATTATTTTTTTGTTAAATATATGTAAAGTTTTTGAATTGCATAAAAAAGCACACTAATAAAAGTGTGCTAGTTAATTTTAATATTGAATTATTCTAAATTTTATTAGTCTCAATAGTTTATTTGCTAGTGATATCTCCAGAACCTGTAACTTTAGTATCTTGTTTTTCAGGATTACCTCTATATTCTATATCGCCAGAACCAGTAACTCTAGCATTTAATTCGTTATTTGCTACAATACTAACATCGCCAGAACCTGTTACTTTTGCAGTAACCGAATCTGCACTTAAACCGAAACCATGATAATCACCAGAACCTGTTACTCTTGTTTCTAATGTTTTTGTAGAACCTGTTAATGTAACATCGCCAGAACCAGTAACTTTTGAAATCACATTATTTGCTTTTACCTTTAAAGTAATATCGCCAGAACCTGAAACGCTAGTATAAAAATCGGCTGCATTTATGGTGTCTTCGCCAATAATATCACCAGAACCAGACATGGTTACTGCATCTAAATCTTTGAAAGGTACTGTAATGTATACTCCTTTTCTAGAAGATACATTAGTTCCTTTTTTCCATTTAATTTTTAGTTTTCCGTTTACTACTTCAGTTATTAAAAATTCTAATAAATTATCTTCTATTTTAATAGCTAACTTTCCTTCTGTACCAGAAACTAAATTTACATCAAAAGATCCTGCTACTGAGATTTGATCATAATCGCCTACGTTTCTTGTTTTATTTACCACATTACCA
>JAMONN010000231.1 GCA_027065775.1 Flavobacteriaceae bacterium
ATTTGCATCATCTATACAAACTTCCGATGGGAATTCAAAACTTGCATCTTCGGTTATTTCAATAGTAATTTGAAATGGTGTTGACGTACTACATGGTTCTGGAGTTGTATAAGTTATAATGAATATACCTGTGCCATTATCTCCTAACGCAGAATCTGACAAATTTACTTCACCAGTTGTACTATCTATAAGTACACCACCATTATCTATACTAAAAGTTCCGCCAGCAGTTACTATGTTTTGCGCTAATGGATTTGTACCATCATTACAATATAAATTTGTAGCATAATCAAAACTTGAATTATCTTCTGCTACAATAGTAATAGTTTGTGTATCTCCACTAGGACAATTACCACCAAAATCATAACTAATCGTATAACTTGTTCCTGCAGTAGTTGTTGATAAATCTAATTCACCAGTTGCACTTATTGTTGCAGTATTACCAACTACTGTAAATGTTCCGCCAGCAGTTGCTATATTAAATGCTATCGGATTTATTATATCATCAATACAAACTTCTGATGGAAATTCAAAACTTGCATCTTCTGTTATTTCAATTATAATTGGCAATTCACTTGACGTACCACATTCTGTAATTGTGTAAGTAATAATAAAATTACCTGAACTATCATTACCTAATCCTGATGCTACTAAATCAATTTCACCAGTTGTAGGATTAATACTTCCGCCATTATTAATAGTGTAAACGCCACCTGCAACAACTGAAGTTGCTAAAGGATTAATTACATCATCATTACAATAATTAGTATTTGGATAAGTAAAAGATGCATCATCATCTAAAATTTCAATAGTATTTGTGCTATCACTTGGGCAAGTACCAGCAAGACTATAAGTAATGTTATAAATTGTATTTGCGGTTACTGTTGTTAAATCAATTTCACCAGTTGTAGAATTAATAGTTACCGTAATATCATCTATTGTAAATATTCCACCTGCAGTTGCGATATTAAACGCTGTTGGATTTGTTACTTCGGATAAACAAGCAATTTCAGGATATTCAAAACTTGGATCTTCTGATAATTCAATCGTAATTTGAAATTGACTTGCTGGTGGACTACATATATTTATATCATGTGTGATAGTGAAGACACCTGTACCGTCATTACCTAATCCTGATGCTGCTAAATCAATTTCACCAGTTTCTGCATTAATTACACCTCCATTATTTATAGTATATGTTGCTACATTTGCAACTGCATTTGGCAAAGGGTTTGGGTTATTATCACAATAATTCGAACTATCATAAGTGAAAGAAGTGTCCAAAATTGGTAATGCAAGTATATCAAAATCTCTAAACGTTACACAAGTAGCATCATTAATATCTTCTACTCTAATATAGATTGTTTCTTGAGTTGCAGTATATGGATTTAATATTAATATTGGGTTTATATTACTTTGCATATCAGATAACGAATTGTGATATGTTATTATAAAATCAGCGGGATTTAAGTTATTTAAAACCAATACTGTTTGATCAATATTAAAATCGAAAGTACCTGAACCGATAGGGTCTTCACATTCTGTTAAATCTACAGGTTCTGCTAAATCTGGTGTAAAACCAGGTGTAATAGTAATGGTATCTTGTAAGAAAATTAAATCATCACTACAATCATCTATGTATTCTAATTGTACTACATAAGTAGTTTCTGCTTGCAGTATTACATTTATCACTTCGCCATTATCTGCATTAAGTGGTGTGTTCATGTCGTTTGTATCATACCATATTAAAGTGTAATCTAATTCTTCTCCATTTGGCATAAAACGCCATAATTCACCACCAGATGTTGGAGTCCATTGTCCATTTTCTCTACCTGTTTGACTTAATGTTCCAAATTTATTTTGAATACCTACAACTGCTAAACCTTCATTCCATGTATCACAAATAGGTTTTTCATCTATTCTAATATCAATTACATTAGAAGATTCATATAACATGATTTGAGACTTGCTTAGTAAGTCTTCACATTGATATTGAAATGCATCAAAATTAACAACAAATATCCTGTTAGGTTCATCTCCAAAAGTAGTATATGAAATTCTATCTACTCTTGATTGTATCCTAGCATCCATATCGTGATAAGCTCCAAAAATCGCATTAGTTTGCCAGTTTTGCTCACCATCTGTACCTAATTGCTCAGAAATATCAGTATTCCAATTACTAAATTGACCAACCACAGTTAAATCAAAAGTTACAATTCCATTACCAGAAATGAGGATTTGATTATACTGATTACCATAAAAACAAAATGAAAAAGGCATATCAATTACATCAGCACTCCAAAAATCATCACTTTCAAGATAAGATCTAGAACCTTCATATGGAGTTGGTGGGCAAAGTAATTCTCCACCAATAGAATAATCTGTAGTAGACTTATAATTTGGATTATTAACAATTGCTGTTAATTGAATTTCGCTATCATCGGTACATAGCATTTGTATATCATCACCTGCATCTAAATTCTCACAAACTTGCGCATTTATAGTAACTATAAAAAATGAAAAGGAAACTAATAAAAATATTTTTTTAATCATTGTGGTTAGTTTTTTTGCTAAAAAATAATAAGTCCCAAATATACTATTTTATTTTATATCTGAAAACTCTAGTATAAAAAAACCATTTCATAATTTATGAAATGGTTTTTCTGTATTTTAATTTGTAAAACTACTCTTTAACAATCAAAACGATTGTTTTATTGAAAAACTACAGAGTTTGGTATTATGCCTGTAGTAATTATTTCACTAGTATTTGTGTTTAAGTCAAATATTTTCAATTCACCTTCACTATTAAAATCCCCTGCGTTTAAAGTATATAATTTATCATTATTAATTGACATTCCATAATAAAAACCATCATAACCCGAGATTTCTGTAGAAGTTGTGCTTTCAATATTCATGTTGTAAATTTTACCATTTAGGGCATAATATAATACGTCATTAGTACTATTGATAGACAAATGTTCTGGATGTTCTGTTAATTCAAAATCAATATTCAAAACTACAGAATCATCACTGATTTTAACTAACGAACCCGAAGATTCATTGCCTGTAAAAGATGGTTTTCCACCACACACAATCCAAATATCATCATTTTTATCTACTTTAATTGAGTTTGGCACATCTCCAACTGGTATTTCTGTAATAACAGAATCATTATCTGTATCAATAATCAGAACTTTATTATTTTGACCATAACCACCTTGTAGGTTTACATATAATTTAGCATCATTTATCAATAAATCTTCTGGACCTTCGTCTACCGAAATCGTACTTTCTACGGTATTTGTATTTAAATCTATTACTGCAATAAAATCATCAGAAGTAACAAATGGATCATTCCAATTAGATACATATCCTTTATCGCCAATAGCAACAAAATATCTTGGGTTATTTATATTTTCACCTTCTATTGTTGCAATTTTCTCCATAGTATATCTATTAGTAACAATAACTTTATGCGAACCATTTAATACTAGATATGCATTGTCTTCATAAAAATACATAGACTGTAATAGGTTGCCCATTGGTTCGCCATTTACAGTTTGGTAAACATTGTGTATAACAACGCCATCATTTCCTACAAAAGATAGAGTTCCGATTCCTGAGCCAAAATTACCTTCGTTAGTGATAAAATAACCTAATGCATAGTTTCCTAAAGAACTAAGACATTCTGTCTCTAAAGTTACTTTTATTTCTTCCCAAGTTTGATCATTTAAGTCTATTTCTGTACTTTGGTTATTGGTAATTAATCTGTAAAATGTATCTCCTTCTACGAAGCAATACTCAGTTTGAAGATTTTCACAAGTAATACAATCGGCTTCTACTTGTAAGTTGTCATCATCAGACGAACAAGAAAATAGCATTGTAAAGATTACTAGTAATAAAAATAATTTGTTTAAGTGTTTCATTTTGTTTAATAATTTAAAGTTAATTGAATGTTATAATTTTGGTTTGGCATTGGTCTAAATGCAACAGTTTCATATTTTATATTAAAAATATTGTTTGCAAAAAGACCGATGTTTAATTTATTTTTTAGAAATGTTTTATGTATTTGAATGTTCGACAACCAAAAGTCATCTATCGTTTTAGTATTAGATGTTGTAGTAAAAACTTCACCATTATATTGCTGATTAAAATTTAGGGACCAATCTATATAATTATAATGCAAGGAAGCATTTGCTTTATGAAAAGGATTATAAATAAGTTGTTTATTTAATTCTTTATCTTCCGAAATTGTATATGCATATTGAGTTTGAAATTTAATTTGATGTTTTCCTATTCTTTTATGTATTTCGAATTCAAACTCTAAACCATAACTTTCTACATTCTGAACATTAATTGGTCGCCAAAAAGTACTAGAAACTGGTCGCCATTGAATTAAATTTTTACTCTTGGTATAAAAAGTAGTTACTGAAACTGAAGTGTTTTTAAATTTATAATCAACTCCTATTTCGGAAGTATTACTTTTCTCTGGTAACAAATCCTCATTACCACTTTCTTCCCAAAATAAGTCATTAAATGTTGGTAGTCTAAAATTTGTAGAAAAATTACCTCGTAATGCGAATTTAGAATTCAAGTTATATTTACTGTCAATCGCATAAATTAATGGCACTTTGTAGATGGAAGAAAAACCTTGCCGTAAACTCACATTATACAACCATTTTTTAATTGGTTGTTGATGTAATAAAAAGTAAATATCTAAATCATTTCGCTCTTTATCTTGTATGCTTGAACCATTTCCGTTTACAAACTTATTTTCGACTCCAGTATGTAAACTTAAATTTTTAGTTACGGAATAGTTGAAATCATATTTACCAATATAACTATTTGTTTTGCCGAATAAAAAATTAGTAGTTTCTTTATTTAAAAAGAATTTATAGTTCTCTTTTAAAAATGCTAATTTAAAAGATGAATTGTATCTTAAATGACTGTTTTTCCAATTTAACAGTAACCTTAAATCATCATTTTTATATTCCGAATTATTTGGTGCTACCAATGTTCTAGAGAATTCTCTATCATTATAACTGTAATTAGAATGTAATTGTAATTGATTATTTTTGTTTAATTTATAAGCAAAAACTCCTTTTAAATTATACTTTTTATATGCGCCATTTTCATTAGTAATTTCGGAATCTAAAAACGGATAATCATTATCAGATGCCTCGCCATTAACTACAATTTTAGTATATACTTTAGAAGTACTCCATTTTGTTTTTAGTGCAAGGTTTTGAGTATTATAACTACCATAGCCTAAATTTAATTTTACATTTTTATTTGATGTAAAATAAATTTTGTCGCTTAAATTTATTGCGCCACCAATTGCGCCACTTCCAAAAAGAACAGATCCCGAACCTTTTCTAATTTCTATTTGATTGTAACCATTAGCAGAAATAGTATTAAAATCTGTTTGCCCATTTAAAGCAGAGTTTATCGCTATGCCATTCCAATAAACACCAGTGCTTGTAGCGCCAGAACCTCTAAGTGAAATGGAGGAAACCATGCCATTTCCGTTTTGTTTAAAGTATAGATTTGCGTTATTTTGCAATAAATTACCAAGCGATTGCTGTTGGTTATTTATTATGGAATCATTAAGTTTTATAATCTGATAACCAGCATTTATTTTAGCAGAAAAATTACCATACAACTTTACCTCATCTAGTAAGTTAATAGAATCATTTTGTGCAAATGCAACACAGCTAAAAAAAAGAATATACCAATATTTCATAATTGTTTTTCTTCCGAAAACTTCATTAATAATTAATTTGGCAGGTATCCTGACTTGCGTTTTGTTGTACGTCTTCCCATTACGTTTAAGTGTAACAGTGACCTTTTAGATTTACAACAAACGTTTCAATTTAATGAAACAAAGCTTACAGTTGCGGAGACAGTTCAAGAATTGCTTTTACAATATGCTTATGACATTATGTTATGCGCACTTGATTCCCATTTTCATTCTGTTAAATAATTAAACAGATAACCAAAATCTTGGTAAAGATAATGAAATTTCAAGTATCAGATGACTTTTCGTTACCTTATTACTACCTTTGTAATTCTATGCAAAAACAAAAATCATATACTGTCGAACAAGCAAAAGTTTTATTAGAGCGCTATTGCATTTACCAAGATAGATGTCATGTTGAAGTTGAAAAAAAATTAAACAATTTAAATTTAATCGAAGAAGTTAAAGAATTAATCATCATTCATTTAATTCAGCATAATTTTTTAAATGAAGAACGTTTT
>JAMONN010000232.1 GCA_027065775.1 Flavobacteriaceae bacterium
TGCGGTTGATCGCCAGTTGGTTTAAAGTTAGATGTTATTTTTAGTTTCATAAAAATTACTCAAAGATTCACAAAGAAAGTACAAAGATGCACAAAGAAATTAAGTTGTTATACTTAATTAGTATGGGTTTTACTTTTACCTTTTACCCAAAACCTTCAACCCATTTTATCCGCCGACACGTTTCACATTATACCCATCTTTTTTAAGAATTTCAATAATTTTATCTCTAAAATTTCCTTGAATAATAATTTCGCCATCTTTAACCGAACCGCCAACACCACATTTTTGTTTTAGTAGTTTGCCAAGTGCTTTTAAATCGTCATCATTACCAATAAAACCTTTAATGACTGTTACGGTTTTTCCGCCACGACCTTTGTTTGAAAAATGTGCTTCTAAATTTTGATTGCTATTTTCTAGATTTTCTTCTTTTTCATCATTGTATTGCGAAAAATCTTCTTCCTTATTTGTAGAAAACATAAATCCACCTAAATCAGATAAGTTACTTAACTTTTTCTTTGCCATTTTATAAATCTTTATATCGATTTCTTTGTTGTATATATTTTATAATTCCTATTACAAATAGTACAATTCCTATAATAATGCTAATATAATATAGGTAAATATAATCTGCTTTTAGTTTAAATGAAATTCCTGTTAAAGCAATTCCTGCTAAAAGTAAGGATTGTGGACTTGAACTGTTCATTTATTTTATTTAATCAATCCTAATTCTCGCAAACGTTCATTTAAATATTCGCCAGCAGTAATGTCATCATATGCTTTTGGATGTTCTGCATCAATACATTCTGGCAGACAATTTAAAGACATTTCACTTTTTGGATGTGTAAAAAACGGAATGGAAAATCTTGGTTTTCCCCAATCTTCTTTTGGTGGATTTACAACTCTGTGAATTGTAGAACATAACTTTCCGTTAGTTAATCGCTCTAACATGTCACCAACATTTATAACTAATTGTTCTGGTAATGCAGTAACAGCAACCCATTCACCGGATTTTGCTTGTACTTCTAAACCAGATGCAGATGCACCCATTAATAAAGTGATTAAATTTATATCGCCATGTGCAGCAGCTCGAACTGCTCCTTTTGGTTCACCAACAATTGGTGGATAATGAATTGGTCTTAAAATACTATTACCATTATGAACAAAACCATCAAAATAATCTTCTTCTAAACCAATATATAGAGCCAATGCTTTTAAAACATAGGTTGCAGTTTTTTCTAATTTCCTAAAAGTTTCCATACCTATTCTATTAAAATTTGGTACTTCTGCAACTTGCACATTATCTAGATAGGTGTCTTTTATCTTTTCATTATCTGTAACTTCTTGTCCAAAATGCCAAAATTCTTTTAAATCACCTTCTTTTTTTCCTTTAGCGGATTCTTTTCCGAAACCAGTATAACCACGCGCGCCACCAATACCTTCTATTTCATATTTGTCTTTTATGTCTTGTGGTAAGGCGTAAAATGCTTTTACTTCATCATATAAATCAGCACTTAATTTATCTGACAAAAAATGACCTCTTAAAGCAACAAAACCAATCTCGGAATATGCTGCGCCAATTTCATTTACAAATTTTTGTTTGCGTTCTGGATCATTTGATAAAAAATCGTTTAAGTTTACGCTTGGTATATTTTTCATGGTTATTTTTCGTTATTCAATCTTAAAATTTCATCAATAATATTTTGAGAAATTCTAAAATTAGTTTTAATAATCTTTTCTATAAATGGTTTTATCTTTTTAATTTCACCGTTTTTCTTGGCCTTATTAATAACACCAAATGTACCAGTGAATTTTAGATGCTAATTTCCTTGCTTTTAAATCATCTAATAAAAGTAAACAATCTCCTTTTTCTGTTGCTAATGCTATTGCACTTGCTTCGCCTAAATCAATTTGAGTTTCTAATAATTTTTGATATTTTATATCTATTACTTTTTCAATTAATAACCAATTTGGTAATTCTAACATAAACTCTTTTGCTATTTCTGGAGTTGTGATTACAGTACCATAAACTTTATGTAGTAATTCTAAAGCATTAATTTTATGAAGCAAAATTAAACAACTTGCATCAGAAATGACAACTTTAGGCATTATTAAAATCCGATTTTAAATCTTTAATTGAAGTACTAAATAAGGAAACATCATATTTACCTAATAATTCAATAAAAGTTTTTTTAGATATACCAACCATTTTTGCTGCTTGACCAGCAGATAAAATACTATCTTCATATAGTTTTGATGCAATAATCATAAAATAATCAATTTTTTTTAAATTAATTTCATCTGGTAAATTCAAGGTTATTGTTTTCATTGTTTTGTTATTTACTTAACAAATTTACAAAAATAATTAAGATTTATGATATTATCAATTAGTTTGATTTGCTTTTTCCTTTTTAAACAAAGGTATTCGGTAAGAAATAGTATAGTTAAAACCAAATCCCGAATCGTTTAAGAAAACACGATCAAAACCTGGCACATATAAATTTTTAAAATTTTCAGGTTCTTTGGTAAATAACATTTTTTTTCCGCTAAATGAAAATCCCAGAAAAATATTGTGGTAAATTTCTGTTTTTATACCAATTAAGAATTCTATCCAATTTGCATTTAAACCAGAGAATTTTTGAGAAATATCCGATCCTGTTTCTGGTAATTCATTAGCACTAATTACGGTATAGTTTTCTAAAGTTTGACTAAAAGTAGAAAAACCATAGCGTGAACCAAGGTAGATTTCATTAGACATATTCAACCAGTTCTTATATGTATTATAATTTATACCAAGTTTTAAGTATTGCCCATTAGTAGTAAAATCAAAATTATCTTCTTCTCTAAAATTATCTAAAAATCCAACTTCTGCTGCGGCATAGAATTTTTTATTGATACGATAATCTGCTACAATTTCTATTGATTTTCTATCGGAATCAATTAATGTTCTAATAGGATTTGATAAATCTAAGCCAATTCTTAAACCGTAAATATCTTTATAATTTACCGTATCTTTTTTTGTCTCTTGCGAAAAAGAACAGAAAACAATTAAAAAAGAACTAATGAAAAATAGATATATGCTTTGTAGTTTCATCTGTAATATTTTGATTGTTAATTGTCATGGTTGCATTCCATTGGTCTGACGTGATTTCTTCTGTAGTTTCTGAGTAAGTAGTTTTAAAGCCGCAAGATCTCGAAACAAAAACTTCATCTCTTTGATATTCTAAAGTGAAATCTAAAATTAGTTCTGTTGTGCCGGTTTCGATTTTGGATAAACGTATTTTAGTTATATTTTCATCAACTCTTAACGGAATAGTTGTGGAATCTAAAGCAATTCTATTTATTGGTATAAATGTACCTAAAGAATCTACTTCTATCATTAAACTTGGTGCGTCTTTTCGTTCCGTTTGATCGGTTTTATCATAAAAAACAACAATTAAATTAGGTGTTGTTGGATCTATACATATGTCATCTCTTTCGCAACTAATTAAGGTGATAATTAAGATGGATAGAATAATTTTCTTCATTGGTTTTTTATTATTTCACAAAGATACATAAAGCAAGCATTAAGTTTTATAAAGAAATCTTAAAGTTGTTTTTTCAACCATAAAAGGCACAAAAGAAAATAAAATACTTGTGCGAACTTTTGTGCCTTTGTGGTTTTTTTAAATCTAACGCTTCTCTAACAAAACCACATTCTCCACATGATGTGTTTGCGGAAACATATCTACTGCTTGTGTTTTTGTGATTTTATATGCGCTATCTAAAATTGCCAAATCTCTTGCTTGTGTTGCGGAATTACAACTAACATACACAATTTTTTTTGGTAAAATATTAAGTATTTGTTCTACTACTTTTTTGTGCATTCCGTCTCTTGGCGGATCGGTTATGATAACATCTGGTTGGCCATTTTGGTTAATGAAATCTTGTGTGAAAACATCTTTCATATCGCCAACAAAAAAATGTGCATTATCAATATTATTGTTTTTAGCATTTGTTTTAGCATCGATAATTGCTTCAGAAACAGATTCTACACCAATTACTTTTTTTGCTTTTTTTGCAACGAATTGTGCTATTGTTCCTGTACCTGTATATAAATCATACACAATTTCATCACCTGTTAAATTAGCAAAATCTCTAGTTATTTTGTATAATTCGTATGCTTGTTCTGAGTTTGTTTGATAAAATGATTTGGCATTAATTTTAAATTTCAAACCTTCCATTTCTTCAAAAATATGATCTCTTCCGTTAAACGGAATTACATCTTGGTCGTAAATAGAATCGTTACCTTTGCCATTAATTACGTATTGTAAAGACGTAATATTAAATTTAGCAGCAACAGCATTTAATAATAGTTCTCTTTTGGTTTTATCTTCTTTAAAAAATTGAAAAACCAACATAATTTCTCCATTAGAAGAAATTCTAACCATCATTGTTCGCATCATTCCTGTTTCCTCTCTTGGATCGAAAAATTCTATTTCATTTTCAATACAAAATGTTCTTACAAAATTTCGCATTTCATTAGATGGATCTTCTTGTAGATGACATTTTTCAATGTCTAAAATTTTGTCCCACATGCCAGCAATATGAAATCCTAAAGCATTTCTGCTGTTTATTTCTTTATCAGAACTGATTTCCTCATAAGTTAACCAGCGTTTGCTAGAAAAAGAAAATTCCATTTTATTACGATAGAAATACTGCTCTTTACAGCCTAAAATTGGTGTTACTTCTGGTAATTCTAAATGACCAATTCTTTTTAAATTTTGAATAACTTCTTTTTCCTTATAAAAAAGTTGGCTTTCATAATTCATATGTTGCCATTTACAACCGCCACAAGTACCAAAATAATCGCAAACTGGTTCGGTTCGTTTATCAGATAATTTATGAAACTGAATTGCTTTACCTTCAAAATACGATTTCCGTTTTTTATAAGTTTGCACATCTACAATATCACCAGGAACTGCATTGTTAATAAAAATCACTCTTCCGTCTGGAGATTTTGCAATGGTTTTGCCTTTTGCACCAGCATCAATAACTTCAATGTTTTCGAAAATTATATTTTTCTTCTTTTTTCTTGCCATGTTGCAAAAGTAGTTTAATAGTTTTATAAAAAAAAGTCAGGGTTTCACTTTAAGTGAAACCCTGACTAATAAGTTTTAAAATAGAATTAATTATTTTCCTACACTACGCATATAAGCAGTTATAGCTTGTAATTCTACAGAAGACATGTCTTTAACAAAACCTTCTAAGTTTGCTTTCATTACTGCAACTTGAGCAGGATCTGTATCTACGATTGCTGGTGAATTTCCTTTTAAGAATTTTACCATGTTAGCATTTTTGTCCGCATATACTTTTACAATATTTTTAATTGATGGACCAATTACTTTTTTGTCTACATTGTGACAAGCAACACAAGTTTTAGAAGTAAATAAAGCTTTACCCATTGCTAATTGTTTAGAATTGTCATTTTTTACTGATTCTACAACTTTTTTAACTTCAGTTTTAGTAGTTTCTACAGTTTTTTCAACTGCTTTCTTTTCTTTACCACAAGAAGTCAAAGCGAATACAATAACGAGTACTATTAATAAATTTTTAATCATTTTTTCTTAAGTTTATTTGTTTTTGCAAATATATGTTATTATCTATTTTTAATTGTAACAATTAGTACGCATGTTAATAATCTGTAATCATTCTAAACAAGCATTGTTACTGGATTTTCTATATAACCTTTAAGAGTTAATAAAAAATCAGCTCCTGTTGCGCCGTCAACTGTTCTGTGATCACAAGCTAATGTTAATTTCATGGTATGACCAGCAACAACAAGACCGTCTTTTACAATTGGTTTTGCAACTATTGCACCAACAGAAAGAATTGCTGAGTTTGGTTGGTTAATGATGGAAGTAAAGTCCGTTATTCCAAACATACCTAAATTAGAAATTGTAAAAGTAGAACCTTCCATTTCGTTTGGTTGTAATTTTTTATTTCTTGCTTTACCTGCCATTTCTTTAACTGTAGAACCAATTTGCTGTAAAGTCATTTCGTTAGCAAATTTTACAACTGGCACTAATAAACCGTCTGGTACTGCAACAGCAACACCAATATGTACGTGATGATTTAAACGCATTCTGTCATCAAACCATTGCGAATTAACTTGAGTGTGTTTTTTTAATGCTAAAGCAGTTGCTTTAACAATAATATCATTATATGAAATTTTAGTGTCAGGCACGGAATTGAA
>JAMONN010000233.1 GCA_027065775.1 Flavobacteriaceae bacterium
GTTTGAGTTTTGTGATTTTTCAAAATGAAGATGATAGTAATTAGAACCTATATCATTTGGTTTTAATGACCCTAATAATGAAGTTACCAAACCTAAAATAAAAATATATTGCTAATTTATTCGTGAGACTCTAAAAAATTATTTCAATTTTTTAGTTAGTCATGTCTTTGACTTGATAAATCGAACTAATCCCGCTTTTTTTAGCGGAATATTGGTTTAATACCTCGACCCTTGGGTCGATTCCATTTATTGGGTTCAGGGTTTGCCCTGAGGTTAATACCTTTTTATTTCTTTGTTTTAAGTATTTTAAGGGAATCTTTTTTCTTTTTCTTTTCCAATTTTTTAAGAGAATCTGCTACTTTAACAATTAGTTCTTGTTTTTTAATTAACGTATCTAATCTATTTTCTATTTTTTTATAAATAGCATGATATTCATTAATATTATGCATGTAATAGGTGTGGCTTTCTTTAAAACGTGTGCTATCAATTTTATATTTATCTGAAATAATAGACATATAATTTATATTTTTTTCTTTGTCTATATTTTTAACATTTCTTGTTTTATTTGCGATATGCATATCAAATAATAAATCTTCCATCATTTCTTTTGAAATAAGATTTTTTGGTTTTTTCGGTTTGTTTACACAAGAAAACACGAAGAATAGCATGGGTATTAGTAAGATTTTTTTCATAGGATATTTTAATGTTTTGTATTTAAACAACTAAAAATATTTATTAATTAAGTTTATCTGTTAAAAATCAAACGTTTTCCTTTTATGTTGTCGTTAAAAACACCTTGATTATACATAAGGTTTCCGTTAACAAATGTACTTAAAATAGTGGAAGAAAAAGTAGTGCCTTCAAATGGTGACCAACCACATTTGTACAATATATTATCTTTTGTTACAGTTTGTGGTTTTTCTAAATCTACTAAAACTAAATCGGCATAAAAACCTTCTTTTATATAACCACGTTTTTCAATTTGATACATAATAGCAACATTGTGACATGCTTTTTCTACTATTTTCTCGATAGAAATTTTACCTTGTTTTCGCATTTCTAATAATGCCAATAATGCGTGTTGTACTAATGGACCGCCACTTGGCGCTTTAGTATACACTTGATTTTTTTCTTCTAAAGTATGTGGCGCATGATCGGTTGCAATAATATCAATTCTATCATCTAATAAAGCTTGCAACAAACCTTCTTTGTCTTTTTGGGTTTTTACGGCAGGATTCCATTTTATTAAAGTTCCTTTTTCTTTATAATCTCTATCATCAAACCAAAGATGATGTACACAAACTTCTGCAGTAATTTTTTTATCCTTTAACGGAATATCATTTCTAAACAATGCAGTTTCTTTAGCAGTAGAAAGATGATAAACATGTAATCTTGCACCAGTTTTTTTTGCTAACTCAATTGCTTTAGAAGACGATAAATAGCATGCTTCTTCACTTCTAATTACAGGATGTTTTTCTATAGGTATGTCATCACCAAATTCAGTAATATGTGCTTGTAAATTCTTTTGAATGGTATTTTCATCTTCACAATGTACGGCGATTAACATTTTAGTGGAAGAAAATATTTTTTCTAAAACTTCTTGATTATCCACTAACATATTACCTGTCGACGAACCTAAAAATAACTTAATTGCAGCAACATTTTTAGGATCTGTTTTTAATAATTCTTCCAAATTATCATTTGTGCCGCCAAACATAAAGGAATAGTTTGCGTACGATGTTTGTTTAGCAATTTCAAATTTATCTTCCAATAATTTTTGTGTTGTTGCTTGTGGAATTGTATTTGGCATTTCAATAAATGACGTAATTCCACCAGCAATAGCTGCACGCGATTCTGTTGCAATATTTGCTTTATGCGTTAAACCAGGTTCTCTAAAATGTACTTGATCGTCTATCATGCCAGGTAATAGGTGCTTACCTTTTGCATCAATAATAGTAACTAAATTAGTAGTTACTTTAATTTCTTCCGCAATAGCGACAATAAATTCACCATCAATAAGAACATCTCTTTTTAAGATTTGGCCTTCGTTTATGATGTTTGCGTTTTTTATTAAGGTTTGCATTTTGAGTTATATTTAACCGCAAAGTTCGCAATGTTTATCGCAAAGTTCGCAATGTTTTATTTAGTGTTTTTTTTAAATCCGAATTTCATTTTTATAACACCAAAAATTGCTTCGGAAATTACCGAACCAGACAATTTTGATTTCCCTTTGATTCTATCTGTAAAAATCACTTCTACTTCTTTTATTTTAAACTGATGTTTCCAAGCTTTAAATTTCATTTCTATCTGAAACGCATAACCAACAAACTTAATAGTATTTAAATTTATGGTTTCTAGAACTTTACGTTTGTAGCAGATAAAACCTGCAGTGGTGTCATACACAGGAATCCTTGTTATAAAACGTACATATTTAGAGGCAAAAACCGATAAAGCGATGCGTTTAAAATCCCAATTTACCACATTTATTTTTCCGTTAAGGTATCTAGAACCAATACTAAGGTCTGCATTTTCAATAGCACAAGCATTGTATAAACGGATTAAATCTTTTGGATTATGCGAAAAATCAGCATCCATTTCTATGATATAATCGTATTTTTTTTGAAGTGCATATTTAAAACCATGTATATATGCAATACCTAAACCCTGTTTTTCTTTTCTGTTTTCTATAAAAAGATTGTTGGAAAATTCTTTTTGTAATTTTTCAACAATTTTTGCTGTTCCATCTGGTGAATTATCATCAACTACTAAAATATCAAACGCTTTTTCTTGTGAAAATGTAGCACGTATAATTGCCTCTATATTTTCTTTTTCGTTATAGGTTGGTATGATAACAAGTGTGTCGTTCATTAATATTTTATATACTTTAAAATATTGGCAAAGATAAAACAAAATATCACTAAATTTGTTATTACCTAAATTGGATTTAACAAAGTTTTATGATTAACTCTCTAGTCACTAATAATTGGATTACCATAACTTTTATTATAATGATTGGGTTATTGGTTGTGGTTAATTATTTTTTTGAAAAGCGTTTTTTGAGTTTTAGAAAATTATTTCACACAAAACAATATTTTGTAGAATATATTTCGATCACTAATGTTTTTCATCCGTTTAATGTGATACTTTTAGTTTTTCAAGTGTTTTGTTTTGCTATTTTAGTTTTAAAATTATTATTGTATTTTAATTATGAACTGCCTGAAAATCAGTTATTAGTATTTTTGAAAATTGTGTTAGGAATATTAGTTTTCTATTTATTTAGATATTTTCTTGGAAAAGTTTTTGCAGTTATATTTAAATTAATGAAAGAACAAAGTGGTCTGTCTTTTGTAAAGTTAAGTGAACTATCTAAAATTGCATTATTAATTTTTCCATTCTTAGTTTTATTTCATTATTTCGAATTTCAAAATGGTGTACTATTTATTGTTTTGGCAATTTATACAAGTATCTTGTTAGTAGTAAAATATGTAATTATTTTAGTTCAAAATCAAAAATTAATTTTTAGTAGATTGTTTTATTTTATTTTGTATCTTTGCATTCTTGAAATTTTACCTTTAATGTTAGTGTTTAAAACAGTAATTAAGTAATTAAAAGTAAAAATTTAAGTTAAAATCCCTTTAAAAATTAAAAAAAGAAAAAGATGAAAGTAAAAACAATTTTAGTTTCTCAACCAAAACCAACTACGGAACGTTCTCCTTATTTTGATTTATCCGACAAACAAAAAGTAAAAATAGATTTTAGATCTTTTATACATGTTGAAGGTGTAGAATCTAAAGAAGTTAGAGCGCAAAAAATAGATTTCAATAATTTTACTGCGGTTATTTTCACTAGTAGAAAAGCAATTGATAATTATTTTAGACTTGCAGAAAAAATGCGTTATGCGGTGCCAGATGATATGCGTTATTTTTGCCAATCGGAAGCAGTTTCTTTCTATTTACAAAATTATGTGGTTTATCGAAAACGTAAAATTTATGTTGGTACACGTACTTTTGATGATTTAATTAAATTGATTAAAAAGCATAAAACAGAAACTTTTTTATTGCCTTCTTCAGATAAATTAAAACCATCTATACCTAAAGCATTAGATGAATTAGGTGTAAAATGGAGTAGAGCTACTTTATTTAAAACAGTAGTTAGCGATTTGTCAGATTTAGAAGATGTTTTTTATGATATTTTAGTTTTCTTTAGTCCAAGCGGCATTAAATCTTTATTCGAAAACTTCCCAAATTACGAACAAAAGAAAACAAGAATTGCAGTATTTGGTAATACAACCGTTAAAGCTGCGGAAGAAGCAGGTTTAGTTGTAAACATTGCAGCACCTTCAAAAGAAACACCATCTATGACAATGGCTTTAAATAATTATATTCAAAAAGCGAATAAGAAATAAGTATTTATGATATAAAAAATATCCTTATTTTAAAAATAAACAAAAATGCCACTTTATTAAAGTGGCATTTTTGTTTATAATTCATTTTTAGTATCTTTGATTTCTAAAAAAAATCTATTGAAAGCAAAAGAAATCACCAACGGAATATTAAAAGCAATTGCCATCTTAGTAGGTATTTTTATTTTACTATATTTTTTCTATAAAATCCAATCTGTTTTAGCATATATTGCTATTGCTGCTGTAGTAACTTTAATTGCTAGGCCAATAATTAGGTTTTTAAAAACCAAACTTAAATTTAAAAATTCTATTGCCGTTGTAACTACTATGATTTTATTTATTGGTGTTTTATTTGGGTTGATACGAATGATTATTCCGTTGATACAACAACAAGGTGAGAATTTATCATTATTAAATTCCGATGCATTTAAAAGTAATATGGAAACTACTTTTAATCATTTAAACACGTACTTTCAAGAACGAAATATTAATATTTTTGAGCAATTAAAATCCTTTGATTTAGCGTCGCAATTAAATAAACTACCTACTGTTTTTAATAGCGTGGTTGGCGCTTTTGGCACGATTACTATCGGATTATTATCTGTTTTATTTATATCATTTTTCTTTATGAAAGACAAAGCGTTATTCAACAAAGCATTGCTAACTATTGTGCCTGACGGAAGCGAAGATAGGTTTAGTAAATCCTTTTCAAAAATTAAAGATTTATTATCGCGATACTTTATTGGTTTGATTTTTCAGATAAGTATTCTATTTATTATTTATACCATAATATTAGTAAGTTTCGGAATTCAGAATGCGGTTGTTATTGCACTTTTATGTGCTACTTTAAATTTAATTCCGTTTGTTGGTCCTTTAATTGGTGGTATATTAATGTTGTTTTTAACGATGACAAGTAATATTGGTGCTGATTTTAAAACGGTTATTTTACCAACAACAATCTATGTAATGATTGGTTATTTAGTGGCACAATTAGTAGATAATTTTTTAAGCCAACCAATTATATTTTCTAAGAGTGTAAAATCTCATCCGCTAGAAATATTTTTATCTATTATTATTTTTGGATTGCTTTTTGGAATTTTAGGAATGGTTGTAGCAGTACCAACTTATACAGCAATAAAAGTAATTTTAAAAGAGTTTTTAGCAGATAATAAGATTGTTAAGTCTTTGACTAAGAATTTGTAGAGTATATTTTTATTGTGTTACATTTTGTCATAATAATTACGGATTACAGTAAAGAAATCTCTTATAAAACATAGTATTTTTACCATCTAAAGTAATTATTATGAAAAAATATATAGTTCTACTTATTATCCTTTTTTTTCAGTTAAGTGTCATTGGACAAGAAAAAGAAATCACTATCATTTCTTGGAATATTCAAGATTTTGGTAGGACAAAAAATGAGCAAGAAATTGAAGCAATAGCAAATATTGTTAGAGATAGCGATATAATAGCAATACAAGAAGTTGTAGCAGGTTTTGGTGGAGCACAGGCAGTTGCACAACTTGCAGATGAATTAAATAGAAAAGGAGCAAAGTGGGATTATGTAATTAGCAACCCAACA
Organism: Flavobacteriaceae bacterium; assembly: GCA_027065775.1. Classification (GTDB taxonomy): domain Bacteria; phylum Bacteroidota; class Bacteroidia; order Flavobacteriales; family Flavobacteriaceae; genus S010-17. The sequence continues at coordinate 5,985 of JAMONN010000233.1, forward strand.
AAAAGTCCAAAATATGTAGTTGAGCGTTATGCATTTATTTGGAAAAATAAACATATTAAAATTAAAAATAGAGGAAGTTTAATAACAGAATTAGCACCTGTTGTTGATAGAGAGCCATTTAAAATGGATTTTTATTTTAATGATAAAAAAATTACAATATTAAATTATCATTCAAGACCTCATAATAAAAACCCTGAAGCAGAAATAAAACCAATTTTAAATTATATTGTTAAAAATATT
>JAMONN010000234.1 GCA_027065775.1 Flavobacteriaceae bacterium
TACAATGTCTGAACCCCATTCAAAATCTAAAGTATTAAACGTTAATTTGTAGTCATATTTACTGTAAATCAACGATAAATTTGAAAATAATTTATTGTTAAACAAATGATTCCATCTTAAATTAAAAGTGTTATTGCCGTATGTATTTTCAATAAAATTTTCTAGTTTAAAGGTGTCTTTTCCAAAATAGCCAGATAAAAATAATTTGTTATTATCGTTTATTTCATAAGATAATTTGGAATTCAAATCATAAAATCCAACACGATTATCCTCGCCAGCTGCTTGTAAAAAAACATTTACATAAGATGCTCGACCTGCCAATAAAAAACTTGCTTTGTCTTTTTTGATTGGACCTTCGATTGCTAATCTACTAGAAATCAAGCCGATTCCGCCAGTTGCATGAAACTCTTTATTGTTACCATCTTTTTGTCTTACATCTAAAACCGATGCAACTCGACCACCAAACTTTGCAGGCATGCCACCTTTGTATAAATTTATATCTTTAATTGCATCTGCATTAAATACAGAGAAAAATCCGAAAAGATGCGATGTATTATAAATTGTCGCCTCATCTAATAAAACCAAATTTTGATCGGCAGCGCCACCACGAACATTAAAACCCGAAGAACCTTCGCCGTTTGTAGTAACTCCAGGTAGTAGTGTAATTATTTTTAGAATATCTACTTCGCCAAAAACCACAGGCGCTTGTTTTATTGTTTTTATACTAAGTTGCGTAACACTCATTTGAGGTTTTTTAATTTTATTTCTGATTTTTGCTTCTTTGGTAGAAATTATAACCTCATCTAAATTATCTGCTTCTTCTAAAAGTTCGATATTTAGTGTTTGGTTTTCAGATAAATTAATTTCTTTTTCTATAGTATTAAATCCAAGATAACTAATTAGTATTTTATAATTTCCTTGAGGAACTGTTAAGGTATAAAATCCGTATTCGTTAGTGGTTGTGCCATATTTATAATCTGAAGTTATAATGTTTACACCAAATAATGTTTCGCCATCTAATTTATTGGTTATCTTACCTTTAATGGTTTGGTTTTGAGCAAAATTTTGTAAAAATAGCAGGCATAATAATCCTAATAGCATTGGTTTTATTTTCATTATTTTGTTTTTTATGGTTTTGCAAAACTATAAATAGGTAATTAACTTGCTTTTAATTTATTGTTAATTATTTTCAATAAATTGATTATTAACAATTTATTAACTCTAAAAGTAACTGTTTGTTGTATTTCAAATTTTTCACAAATGTGCTTTTATAAATTAAAAGACGCTATTTTTTAATAATTGTTACATTATAATGTATATAAAATCGACTTTACTTCATTTACAGTCTGTCAATAATTTTTTAGATTTGGTTTTGTGAAATGCTTAGATTCATCTAATATTTCGTTAAGAACGCTTTTTGCCTTGAAGTTATTTGAAGTTATTTCCTTTTTTAATTAATAATTTTAAATACTGTACTTTTGCATAGATTATAAAATCCGAAGAAAGATGCCACAAGTAGCCATTATTATGGGAAGTAATTCCGATTTACCAATTATGCAAGGTGCAATTGATATCTTAGAAAGTTTTGATATTACCATTGAAGTAGATATTGTTTCTGCTCATAGAACACCAGAAAAATTATTCGAATTTTCAAAAAATGCACACAAACGCGGCTTAAAAGTAATTATTGCTGGTGCTGGTGGCGCAGCACATTTACCAGGTATGGTAGCAAGTTTATCGCCATTGCCAATAATTGGTGTGCCAATTAAATCTCGTAATTCTATTGGTTGGGATTCTGTTTTGTCTATTTTACAAATGCCTTCTGGCGTACCTGTTGCAACGGTTGCTTTAGATGGCGCAACAAATGCAGGTATTTTAGCGGCTCAAATTATTGGTGCAAGTGATAAATGTGTTTTAGATAAAATTTTATTTTATAAGGAAAGTTTAAAAGTTAAAGTAAATAAATCTTCCGAAGAAATTAAAAAATAATAGTTACATTTTTATCAATTTTTTAATAATCGTATTTTCTAAAGTATGTATTTTAACTTGATAACTACTATTCATATTACTGGTTTAAAATAAAAATCATTGTAATTTTATCGTTTCTTATGAGTCAAAAAATAACAAAACAAAACCTTTATAAACGCCAAACAACTTTAAAAGAAATTGGTAGTTTAGGACAAGAAAAATTGCAAAATGCTACAATTTTAGTAGTTGGTTGCGGCGGTTTGGGTTGTGTTGCAGCAGTTTATTTAGCAGCAAGTGGTGTTGGCAACTTACATTTAGTAGATTTTGATTTAATTGATGCATCTAATTTACACAGACAAGTTTTTTATACATTAGATGATATTGGTAAATCAAAATCACAAGTTTTAGCAAACTATATTTCTAAAATATCGCTATTTGTTAAAGTGAGTTTTGACACAAATGCAGTTTCAAAAGACACTGTATTTGAACTTATAAACGGTTATGATATTGTATTAGATTGTACCGATAATTTACCTATTAAATATTTATTAAATGATGCTTGTGTCATAAACAACAAAGTTTTAGTTTACGGTTCGTTATATAAATTTGATGGTTATGTAGCAACTTTTAATGCTTTGGAAAACGACAAAAGAACTACTAATTTAAGAGATGCTTTTCCAGAAATACCAAAAGGAACTGTCCCAAATTGTTCCGAAGTTGGTACTTTAAATACTATTGTTGGTATTATTGGGTTAATGCAAGCCAATGAAGTTTTAAAATTGATTACCAATACGGGCAAATCATTAACAAATCAGATTCTAATTTATAATAGTTTAGAAAATTCGCAATACAAAATGAAGTTGAAAAGTCATTTTTCTAAAGAGATGATTTTAAAGAAATTTAATAAAGAAACGTATCAAGATATAAATTGTGAAATACAAGATGAAAAATTATTGATTTCGGCAGATGAATTGAAAGAGAAAATAAATAATGTTGTGATTATTTCTGTAATTGAAGATATAGAAACCAAATTGCCATTTAAAGTCGACCAAAAAATACCATTATCTAAATTAGATGTAAAAATTTTAAAAATGGATAATAAAAAAGAGTATGTTATCGTTTGTAATAAAGGGATTTCAAGTTATACAGCAACTAAAATGATTAAAGAAAAATACCCAAATCTAAAAATTACTAGTCTAAAAAACGGGATAATTAACACGGATTTCACAGATTTTCACGGATTGTAAAACAATAAAATTGTACTATGAGAAATGAATTATTACATAAAGAATTAACCTACAAAATAATTGGTTGTTGTATGGAAGTCCATAAAGAACTTGGAAAAGGTTTTGGCGAAATTATTTATGCAGAAGCATTAGAGATGGAATTTAATAGTAATGAAATTAATTACTCAAGAGAGAAAAAATTCACCATAAACTATAAAGATAAAATATTATCTCGCCATTATAGAGCAGATTTTGTAATTGACAATAAAATTATTTTAGAAATAAAAGCAATAAGCGAATTAACAAGCAGTCATTTAAAACAAACATTAAATTATTTAGCAGCATCAAAATTAAAAACAGGATTATTAATAAATTTTGGAGAAGATAGTTTAAAATATAAAAGAGTAATATTATAAAAAGGTAAAAGGTTTTAGGCAAAAGGTTAAAGTACAATTTGTTAAAAACAAAATAATAATCCGTGTAAATCTGTGAAATCCGTGTCAAAACCTTATCACAACAAACATCAAAAGAAACAGTACCAATAAAATAAAACCCAATTAATCCGTGTAAATCTGTGAAATCCGTGTCAAAAACGTAACATCAAAAAGAAACAACACCAATAAAACAAAACCCAAATAATCCGTGTAAATCTGTGAAATCCGTGTCAAAACCGTAACATCAAAAAGAAACAACACCAATAAAACAAAACTCAAATAATCCGTATAAATCTGTGAAATCCGTGTCAAAACCTTATCACAACAAACATCAAAAGAAACAACACCAATAAAACAAAACCCAAATAATCCGTGTAAATCTGTGAAATCCGTGTCAAAACCTTATCACAACAAACATCAAAAGAAACAACACCAATAAAACAAAACCCAATTAATCCGTGTAAATCTGTGAAATCCGTGTCAAAAAACCCTAAATCTTTCTACCAAACCCAAAAACAAAATTTTGAGCAAGAACTATCAAAAATCAAGAAGCAATTGCTAACATCAAGTTTATTGCGATTGTTAGTATTTGGATTAATCGCATTCGGAATTTATTACTTTTTCGGAAACTCAAAAATAATAATGCCAATCATATTTGGTGGTATTACAGTATTCTTATTTTTAATTTCTAAACACACTAATTTAGTACATAAAAAGCAGAAATTACAAGCGTTAATTCATATTAATAAAACTGAAATTGATGTAATTAATAACGACAAATCAGCATTAGATTTTGGTTCTGAATACCAAAACTCAGCACACGAATTCAGTTATGATATCGATTTGTTTGGTAATAATTCTTTCTTTCAATATATAAATAGAACAGCCACAAAATCCGGTAAAGATAAGCTTGCAGAAACCTTAACCGAAAATAAAATTACCAATATAGAAACCAAACAAAAAGCCTTAAAAGAGTTGTCAGAAAAACCAAAATGGCGACAAAATTTTTCGGCAACCGCAAGTTTAGTTCATGTAGAAACAAATGCCGATGCTATTTTAAAATGGTTGACTAATTATAAAAGTTTTTCGCCAAAATTATTGGCTTTTTTGCCTAGCATTTTCTTTGTGATTTCGGTTAGTTTATTTGTCTTAAATTACTTTGCGTATTTGCCTTTTAAAGCAATAATAATTTGGTTTTTTATCGGTTTAGCAATTAGTGGAATTTATCTTAAAAAAGTAACCTCATTATATAGAGAAGCCAATAAAGCAAAAGATACTTTTAAGCAATACCATCAATTATTATTTCAAATTGAAACCGAAACTTTTACATCAGAACTATTATTAAAAAAGCAAAACTTAATTAAGACAAAAACTACAAAAGCATCTGAAATTTTTATGGAGTTTTCTAAGGCATTAGACGCTTTAGACCAACGTAATAATATGATTTTTGGTATTTTTGGGAACGCTTTTGCTCTTTGGGATTATAAGCAGACGTATAAAATTGAAAAATGGATTAACACTTACAAAGATGAGGTAGAAAATTGGTTTAAAGTCATTGCGTTTTTTGATGCGCAAAATTCTCTAGCTAATTATGTTTTTAATCACCCAAAACATGTTTTTCCTACTATTAATAAGGATAATTTAACCATTGAATCTAAAAAATTAGGGCATCCGTTATTAGGTAAAAATAAAAGAATTGATAACGATTTTAGTATTAAAAACGATGAATTTTTTATCATTACAGGCGCAAATATGGCAGGAAAATCTACCTTTTTACGAACCGTTTCTTTAAGTATAGTTATGGCAAATATTGGTTTGCCAGTTTGTGCAAAATCCTTTAATTATTCGCCTATAAAATTAATTACAAGTATGCGAACAAGTGATTCTTTGTCCGAAGACGAATCTTATTTTTTCTCTGAACTAAAACGACTTAAATATATAGTAGATGCAATTTCAGAAAAAACCTCTTCCCTTACGGAAGATCAAGATGAAAACAAATACTTCATCATTCTAGACGAAATTCTAAAAGGTACAAACTCGCATGACAAAGCCATCGGTTCACGTAAATTCGTAGAGAAATTAGTGAACTCTAACGCTACAGGTATTATTGCAACACATGATTTATCACTTTGTGAAATCACCAAAACATTAAAAGAGGTAAAAAACTACTATTTTGATGCAGAAATCATAAACGACGAACTTCATTTTGATTACACCTTTAAAAAAGGAATTTGCCAGAATATGAACGCTTCATTTTTATTACGTAAAATGGAGATTGTTTAAGATTTTTCAAGATTTTTTTTACAATTCTATTACTCTTTAAGCATAGTTAACCCTGTATTGTGTAATATAATTGGGTTTTCCGATAGGGAAATCTGTTGTAAAATATACCGAAACTTTGAGTTTTACACAGAATAAATTATTAATCCCACACGTTATTGGCATGCATTGTTTCTTTATAAAAATGTTAGTCCTAGTTCTCCGATTTAATCCTTGTTCAAAAATTCTAATCAAA
>JAMONN010000235.1 GCA_027065775.1 Flavobacteriaceae bacterium
ACCAAATGTATTTATTTTGCCTATTCAGAATAGTGTGAATGTAGGTGCTACTTTAACTTTTAAATTTTAGTTAATGAATATTGCACTTTTAGGCTATGGGAAAATGGGAAAAGCAATTGAAAAATTTGCTTTAGAAAAAGGACATAAAATTGTTTTAAAAACCGATAGTAATACAAAAATTTTTAATTTAGAAAAAATAGATATTGCCATTGATTTTAGTATTCCAACCACGGCATTTAATAATATAAAGACTTGTTTAGAAAGTAATGTACCAATCATTTCTGGTACAACAGGTTGGTTAGATAAATATGATGAAATTGTAAGTCTTTGTAAAGAAAAAAACGGCAGTTTTATTTATGCATCAAACTTTAGTTTAGGAGTCAATTTGTTTTTTGAATTAAATAATAAGTTAGCAAAATTGATGAAAGATTATAAATATAATGTTTCTTTAGAGGAAATTCATCATACACAAAAATTAGATGCGCCAAGCGGTACAGCAATTACATTAGCAAAACCAATTTTAGAAAACTTTAACAAAGAAAAATGGGTTTTAGGAGTAACAAATAGCAATAAAGAGTTACTAATTGAAGCAAAAAGAATAGAAAATGTACCAGGAACTCATATAGTTACATACGAATCTGAAATTGATAAAATAGAAATAAAACATACTGCAAAAAGTAGAGATGGTTTCGCTTTAGGAGCAATCATCGCAGCAGAATGGTTAGTAGATAAAAAAGGTGTTTTTACTATGAAGGATGTTTTGGGATTAATGGGATAATGAGATAATGTAACAATGTATTAATGAGATAATGTATTAATTAAAAATAGCGAATCAGTAAAATATAAAGAATAACTAAAAACATTGCGACCTTTGCGAAAACATTGCGACCTTTGCGGTTAAGAAAGAACATAAAATGAATTACACACAAATATTAGGAATCACATTAATAATATCCTTAGTTATAGGAGTTTTAATTTTCAGCAAACTATTTGTTAAAGCAGGTAGAAAACAATGGGAAGCATTTGTACCAGTATATAACTATTATGTAGCTATAAAAATAATAGATAGACCTTGGTGGTGGCTTCTATTACTATTTGTACCAGTAGTTGGTAATATTATGATTATCGCTATTATATATGAGTTTTTGCATGTATTTAATTACCGTAAAAAACGATTCACATTATTTACATTAATTTCTGCTGGTTTATTTGCGGCATATGTTAATTTTAAACCAGAAACAAAATATGTAGGTAAAGATGATGATGTGATTCTAAAAAATGTTACTTCTTGGACAAGTGCCGTTTTATTTGCAATTGTTGCAGCAACTATTGTGCATACCTATTTTATGCGACCATATGCTATACCAACATCATCGTTAGAAAAATCATTATTAGTTGGTGATTATCTTTTTGTAAGTAAATTTCATTATGGTGCAAGAGTACCAATGACACCAATTGCTTTACCAATGGTACATGATTCTATTCCGTTAGTAGGTTTATCTTCTAATGTAAAAGATAAAATGTTGTCGTTGCCATATGCAAGAATCTCAGGATTTCAAAAAATAAAACGAAACGATATTGTGGTATTTAATTGGCCTGCCGATACACTAAAATGGATGTGGAATGACAATTCGGGTAAATTTACCTACAAACCAATCGACAAAAAAACGAATTATGTAAAACGTTGTTTAGCAATTCCTGGTGACACTTTTGAAATAAGAGATGGCGATATTTATATTGATGGAGAGTTATCTAAAATGCCAGATCGTTGTAAACCACAGTATTTTTATAAAGTAAAATCAAAATCAGGTAATTATCAAGCATTAATTGATGTTTATGAATTAAAAGAATATCGACAAAACCAAAAAAGAGAAGTGTTTTTTAACTTAGATGAAGCAACGGCTAACAGAATTAAAAACAATCCTGATGTATCTAGTATAACTCAAGAATTTTCACAAAAAGGGAAATATTCTAAAGATATTTTTCCACATGATTCTCAATATCCTTGGTCAATAGATAATTTTGGACCATTATATATGCCTAAAAAAGGAGCAACGGTTGAATTAAATTCAAAAACAATTCCTTTTTATAGAGATTTATTAAAGCGTTATGAAAATGTAAGTTTTGCTGAAAACGGCAATGAATTTTATATAAACGGTAAAGCAGTAACAAATTACACATTTAAACAAGATTATTATTGGATGATGGGAGACAATAGACAAAACTCTTTAGATGCTAGATATTGGGGTTTTACACCATTTGATCATGTTGTTGGAAAACCAGTACTTGTTTGGATGAGTTGGAAAAACGGTATATTTAGAGGTCCAAGATGGGAAAGATTTTTTACTACGGTTCATGGTAGTGGAAAACCAACATCTTACTTAATGTACTTTTTAATCGCTTTAGCAGCTTATATTGGTTATGGGTTTTTGAAGAAAAAGAAAAAAGATGCTTAATCCCGAAATTAAAGATTTAGAGTCTTCTATTTTTCATCCTACATATTTTTCTTCCATCTATCAATTTATAAAATTGAGGCAAGCAAAACAGATCGTTTATGAGGTTAATGATAGCTATCAAAAACAAACCTATAGAAACAGATGTTATGTTTTAGGAGCAAATGGTAAGCAGTTACTTAATGTGCCAATTCAAAAAGTATCAGGCAAACAACAAACCAAAGATATAAAGATCGATTATAATGAAAACTGGCAACAACAGCATTTAAAATCTTTGTTTTCGGCATATCGTTCTTCGCCATTTTTTGAATTTTATATAGATGATTTAGAAACAATTTTTCTTAAAAAAGAAACCTATCTTTTAGATTTGAATTTAAAAACTCTAGAAATAATTTCTGATTTACTACCATTAAATTTAAAATATGCAACTACTAAAGAATATGAAAAAGAAGTAGTTAATGATTATAGACATTTAGTAAATGCAAAAAATGAAAAATCACTTAATTTATCTAAATATAGGCAAGTATTCTCTGATAAATATGATTTTATAGAAAACTTAAGTGTTCTAGACTTACTTTTTAATGAAGGTCCAAATGCGTTATTATATATCGAAAAATCAATATAATCTTTTTTTTAAAGGCTAAAATAAATATTTTATTGAAATTATGGAAATATAACTTATAAAAGTGTGTAAATTTGCAAAATCTAAAATAGTAAAACATTACTTAAAGTATGAGTGGCAATAATTCAAATAAAGGCGGAAAAACATTATATACTTATCAAAAAAATGCAATTGAAGCTATTTTAGGTAAGATTGATGAATTACCAGATTATTATAATTTATTATATCAACTACCTACAGGTGGTGGAAAAACAGTAATTTTTTCTGAAATTGCTAGACGTTTTATAGAAAAAACGAAAAAAAAAGTAATTATTTTAACGCATAGAGTAGAGTTGTACAAACAAACTTCTGCTATGTTAACGGAATTTAATGTTCCTAATAAAGTAATTAACAGTCAAGTTAAAGAATTGCCAGATCAAAATGATTACATGTGTTTTGTGGCAATGGTAGAGACTTTAAATAATAGGCTTAAAGAAGGTCAAATAGAATTAAAAGATATTGGTCTAGTTATTATAGATGAGGCTCATTATAATTCTTTCAGAAAATTATTTAAGTATTTTGAAGAATGTTTTATTTTAGGAGTAACTGCAACGCCATTAAGTTCAAATATAGAAACACCATTAAAAGATATTTACCATGAATTATTAGTTGGCGAAACAATTACCTCTTTAATTGAAAGTGGTTTTTTATCTAAAGCAATACCACATGCTTTTAATGTTGGTTTAAGTACCTTAAAAGTTGGTATGAATGGTGATTATACAGTTAAATCATCCGAAGAATTATATATAAATCAATTAATGCAAAGTAAGTTGTTAGAGGCTTATGAAATAAGTGCAAAAGGCACTAAAGCACTAATTTTTAATAACGGAATTAGAACTTCTTGGTATGTACATGACACTTTTAAAGAAGCAGGTTATAATGTGCGTAATTTAGATAGTAATGTTGCAAAAGAAGAACGTAAAGAAATATTAACTTGGTTTAAAAATACACCTGGTGCAATTTTAACTTCGGTTGGTATTTTAACTACAGGTTTTGATGAACCAACTATCGAAACCATTATAATGAATCGTGCTACAAAATCATTAGCATTATATTTTCAGATGATTGGTAGAGGTTCACGTGTGTTAGGTGATAAAAATTCATTTAATTTGATAGATTTAGGTAACAATATCGCAAGATTTGGTCCTTGGACTGCAGATATTAATTGGCAACAAATTTTTAGATCTCCAAATTATTTTCTAGAAAATATTACGAATGATGAAGATTTAGAACGTAATTTCACTTATAAAATGCCAGATGAGTTACGTGAAAAATTCTCGAAATCTGAAAATGTTGAATTCAATATAAAAAATGAATACGATAAGGTTACTGGTGAAGGTCTAAAATCTAAAACAGTTTTAGAGAATTCGATTAATCAGCATGTAAATATTTGTATTGAAAACAGCGAGGATGTTTACGATGCTTTAATGTTAATGCGTTTATTAAACGACGACATTACGCATAGAGTAAAACAATATTCTTACTGTATTATCAAGAACACAAAAAATTATGTACGTTGGTTAGAAGAAGATTATAAAAGACAATTGCGTACTAAGATCTCTCAAACAATGGATTAAACAAATGTTTAATTGTTTTACGAAGTCTTTAATAGGTATATACTGCGAAGGCAAAAATCTATATAAAAAATGTCATTTCTGTCTTTACAGAAATGACATTTTTGATTTAGTCCCACTAAAATTTAGTAGAACATAATTTATTAGGCTTGAAAAGGTCTATATATTTTATTGTATAAAATGTAGTATTTACTTTTTATAACATCTTTTTTAACTTTAAGCGTTGGTGTTAAATGACCTGAAACGGTTGTCCATTCATCTGGAGTTAGTTCAAAACGTTTTATTTTTTCCCATTGACCTAAATCCTCATTTACTTTGTCTATTTCTAACTGAATTAGTTTTACGACTTCACTATTTGCTATTAAATCCAAATTATTATCTATTTGAAATTTCTGACTAAGTATTTCGAAATTTGGTTGTAATATTACCGCTGGCATTTTTTCACCTTCGCCAATAACAACTGCTTGCTCTATTAAATCAGATTTTTTTAATAAAATTTCTATTTTAGACGGATTAATATATTTTCCGCCAGAAGTTTTAAAACTTTCCTTTTTTCTCCCAGTAATATATAAAAAACCATCTGCATCTAATTTACCTAAATCTCCTGTATGAAAGTATCCATTTTTAATGGATTGTTTGGTTTTTATTTCGTTCTTATAATAACCTTTCATAATACTAGGTCCTTTTGCTAATATTTCGCCATCTTCAGCAATTTTAACTTCAATATTTACAATTGGTTTACCTATAGTACCAATTTTATTCATACCAGCATGTGTTGTATTTACAGATATTACAGGTGAAGTTTCTGTTAAACCATAACCATCCATTACAAATAATTCTGCAGCACAAAAAATACGTGCTAATTTAGGTTGCAGTTTTGAACTACCACAATAAATAACCTTTATATTTCCACCAAGAGCTGCTTTCCATTTACTGAAAATTAATTTTCTTGCTCTAGCTAGTTTGCGTTCATACTTTTTACCGTTTTGACCATCAGGTTCATAATCATAACCTAAATCTAATGCCCAATTAAACAATTTTTTCTTGATGCCACCTAATGCATTCCCTTTTGCAATAATATTATCATGTATTTTTTCAAGTAATCTTGGTACAGCAGTGATTATATGTGGTTTTACTACATTTAAATCTGCAGAAATAGTATTTATACTTTCAGCAAAGTAAATAGAAATTCCATTATACTGATAGAGGTAAAGCATCATTCGTTCAAAAATATGACTTACTGGTAAAAAACTTAATGCTTTTGAATTTTTATCTGTTAGTGTTGGTAATACAGATATACAAGCCTTTACATTGCTTAATATGTTCTTATGTGTTAGCATTACACCTTTTGGTTTATCTGTTGTACCAGAAGTATAAATAATAGTTACTAAATCGTCTTCAAGAATATTATTTTTAATTAATTCAACTTCAGAAGTATTGTTTAAACCATTAC
>JAMONN010000236.1 GCA_027065775.1 Flavobacteriaceae bacterium
TGCCTAAACCACCAACCATTGCTTTGTCATCTTTTACATTTCGATCACCATGCAATTCCATAAAAGTGCCTTTTGTAAATGCATTTATATAATCTAAAGTATATGGTCTATTTGGATGGCGAGATAATTGGACAACTTGCCAAGGTGTTAGGTTTTTATATATTTCTGTTTTTGCTTTTATTAATTTTTTTTGGATTTGTTCGCAAGTTTCTGTAACATCAATATCGCTATCTGTACCAATTGCGTAACATTTTTCTAATTGCTCTTCTAATTCTTGAATAGGTTTTTCAAATTCTAAATAAGTCATTTGTTGTGTGTTTGGTATTACGAAATTAGATAAAAATGGTTAATAAGTAACACTAGTTTTCATTTATTTTTGTTTTGATTTTATAATTCCGTTTAAAACAACAGTAACGAGAATTAATATTACACCAATATAAAAATTAGGATTCATTTTTTCGGAATCTCCAAAAATTAAAATTGCTAAAACAATTCCATAAACGGGTTCTAAATTAATGGTTAACATCATTGTGAATGGTGATATTTTTTTTAATAATTTTGAGGAAGCAGTTAATGCATATGCTGTACAAATACTTCCCAAAATAAGGATATATAACCAATCATTTTTACTTAATTCAAACATCTTTAAACTAAATCCGTTTTCAAAAAAAAGAAATATACTTATCGTTAATGTAGCAAACATTAGTTCATAAACCGATAAAACGGATGCACTATAGTGTTGAATATAAATAGAGTTTATCACAGTGAATAATGCGGATAATGATGCGGAAATTAAAGCTACAATTAAACCATAAAAAAACTGATTCTCCACATTAAAAATGATGACAATACCAATAACTGTGATAGATGCCAAAAACATCTCATATAATTTTATTCTTTTTTTTAAAATAATTGGTTCTAAAAAAGAAACAAATAATGCACCAGTCGATAAACCAGCAAGTGTGATGGAAATGTTAGAAATTTTTATTGCATAAAAGAACGTTAGCCAATGTAGACCAATAATAATTCCACCAATACAAAAACGTGACAAATCTTTAATTTTTACCTTAAAATTTGTTTTTAAAATCAATAGATAAATAAATAGAATAATAGTTGCTATTGTTAACCTAAACCATACTAACGCTACTGCATTAATACTTATAAGTTTTCCTAAAATGGCAGTAAAACCCCAAATAAATACTATAAAATGTAAATGTAAATAATCGGTTAATTTACTTTTTAGCATGTAGATATAGATATAAAGCTAATATACCAAAAAGGATATTAGGCAACCAAACTAAAAATAACGGATTTGATGTTGCTGATGCGCCAAGAACTTCAACAATTTTCATGAAAAACACATAAATAAACATTAATGCTACACCAAGAGCAAGGTTTATACCCATACCACCACGTTTTTTCTTTTGTGCTAATGAAAATGCGATAATTGTTAAAATAAATGCGGAAGTTGGTACACTTGACCTTTTATGTAATTCTACTTTATAAGAATTTAAATTTTTTATACCTCTTTCTTTAGATTTTTGAATATGTTTATATAATTTAATAGAATTCATTTCTTTTGCTAAATAATCTACATAGACAAGATCACTTGGTTTAAAATTAAAAACAGTATCAAATTTTTGCCCTTTTTCAATTAGATCATTTTCTTTTAAAATATGCCTTTTTTTATATCGTTTTAAAGTAAAAGTACTATCCTTTTCATTATATTTAATAAATCTACCAGTAATTTTATATTTTAATTTTAAATCTTCAAAATGTTCATATGAAAAATAGTTACCGCTATTATTTATTAAATTAAAATTTTTGATATATATGTAGTCTTCATTTTTATTTAGTTTTAAACTTATATTTTGAACACTATTTTTTGCATGTTTGCGATTACGCAAATATTTTTCTTCAAAAGTTTCTTTTTCTTTATTTGCATTAGGTACCACAAAATGATTTGCAAAAAAAGCAACTAAAAATATGATAAATGCACCAAAAAGAAAAGGTTTTGAAACTCTAGAAAAAGAAATGCCGCCACTATTCATTGCAATAATTTCGGTATTACTTGCTAATTTTGAAGTAAACAATATAACTGCAATAAATAAAGCCAAAGGCATAAACATATTGGTATAGAAAATCACAAAATTAATATAATAGTCTTTTGCTATTTCAAAAACACTTAAATCATCATGTGATAAAAATCTTCTTATTTTTTCAGAAACATCTATAGCAATAGCAATAGGTATTAACAATACTATTGTAAAAATAAAAGAACTGAAGTATTTTTTTAAAAGATATTTATCTAAGATTTTCAAATTCGTATATTTCGTTTATTTGTTTTGTAAAAATAAAATAATTTTTAAACTGATTTATTAATTGTTTGTTAAATACTAAATTTATATAAATGTTTAATTTTTATACTTTCAAATATTTTATAATCCATTTAAAATTAAAAAATCAACATTCAACATAATAAAATCTATAATCTATTATTCATTTGTATAACCATTTTATTTTTCCAAGTAGTAAAATCACCTGCAATAATATGTTCTCTTGCTTGACGTGTTAACCAAAGGTAAAATGCTAAATTATGTATGGAAGCAATTTGCTTTCCTAAATATTCTTTGGTTTTAAATAAGTGACGTAAATATGCTTTTGAATATGCTGTATCTACATAACTAATACCCATTTCGTCGATTGGCGAAAAATCATCTTCCCATTTTTTGTTTTTAATATTTATAGAACCATATGCAGTGAAAAGCATTCCGTTTCTAGCGTTACGAGTAGGCATAACACAATCGAACATGTCAATTCCTAAAGCAATATTTTCTAATATATTAATTGGTGTACCAACGCCCATAAGATATCTTGGTTTATCTTTTGGTAAAATCTGACAAACAACATCTGTCATTGCATACATTTCTTCGGCAGGTTCTCCAACCGATAAACCACCAATTGCATTTGCTGCTTGATCTGTACTTGCAATAAATTCCGCTGACATTTTTCTTAAATCGGTATATGTAGAACCTTGTACAATTGGCATAAAAGTTTGTTCATAACCATATTTTGTAGGACTTTTTTCTAAATGTGAAATACAGCGTTTCAACCAACGATGTGTCATATGCATAGAGCGTTTTGCGTAATTATATTCACACGGATAAGGTGTACATTCATCAAAAGCCATAAAAATATCAGCTCCGATAACACGTTGTACATCCATAGAAAATTCTGGTGAAAAAAAGTGACTAGAACCGTCTATATGCGATTTAAAATTTACGCCTTCTTCTTTAATTTTATTTGTTCCTGCTAAAGAATAAACTTGGTAACCACCCGAATCTGTTAATATTGGTCGGTCCCAATTCATAAATTTATGCAAACCGCCAGCCTTTTCTAAAATTGGCATTTGTGGTCTTAAATATAAATGATAAGTATTACCTAAAATAATATCTGCATTAATATCGTCTTTTAATTCGTGTTGATGCACGCCTTTTACAGTTCCTTGTGTTCCAACAGGCATAAATATTGGCGTTTGAATATCGCCATGTGCTGTTGTCATTGTTCCTGCTCTTGCGCTAGAAGATTTATCGAATGCTTTTATATTGAAAATCATTAGTCTTTGGTCTTTGGTCTTTAGTCTATGGTCGGTCTAAAGTCTAAAGACCAAAGACTAACGACTAAACTATACATTAAATAAGAAATTCATCATATCGCCATCTTGTACGATATAATCTTTTCCTTCCACTTTTAATTTTCCTGCTTCTTTTACTTTCTTTTCTCCACCTAAAGAAACAAAATCATCATATTTTATAACTTCTGCTCTAATAAATCCTTTTTCAAAATCGGTATGAATTACTCCAGCAGCTTGTGGTGCAGAATCACCAACATTAATTGTCCATGCTCTAACTTCTTTAACACCTGCTGTAAAATAAGTTTGTAAGTTTAATAACTTATATGCAGATCTAATTAATTTTGAAGCGCCAGGTTCGGTTAAACCCATATCTTCTAAGAATTCTTGTCTTTCTTCGTAATCTTCTAATTCATTAATATCTGCTTCTGTCCCAACGGCTAAAATAATTATTTCGGCATCTTCGTTTTTAATCATTTCTCTAACCTTAGTAACGTAATCGTTTCCGTTTACAGCAGACTTATCGTCTACATTACAAACATATAATGTAGGTTTGTCGGTTAATAATTGTAATGGTTTTATATATTCTTCTCTATCAGATTCAGACATTTCAATTTCTCTAACCGAAGTTGCTGCATCTAAACCATCTTTCACTTTAATTAATAAATCGAATTCTTTTTGCGCTGCTTTATCGCCAGTTCGCACTTGTTTTTTAGTACGTTCTAATCTTTTTTCAACTGCTTCTAAATCTTTTATTTGTAATTCGAAATCGATAATTTCTTTATCTCTTACAGGATCAACCGTAGTTTCTACGTGCACAATATTATCGTTATCAAAACAACGTAATACGTGAATAATAGCATCACATTCTCTAATATTTGCTAAAAATTTATTACCTAAACCTTCACCTTTACTAGCACCTTTTACTAAACCAGCAATATCTACAATTTCTACCACAGCAGGTTGCACTTTTTCTGGATTAACTAATTCTGATAACTTATCTAAACGCTTGTCTGGCACATTTACAACACCTACATTTGGTTCGATTGTACAAAAAGGAAAGTTTGCACTTTGTGCTTTCGCATTTGACAAACAATTAAATAAAGTTGATTTCCCTACGTTTGGTAAGCCTACAATTCCTGCTTTCATAAATTAATGTTTAATCGTTGATTTTGTTTATTCGTGTATTTGTAAAATAGTTCGCAAATATAAAACGATTAAACGAATAAACAAATCAACAAATCAACAAACTATTCATCAACTTTTAAACGAGCGGTTGCTAATGCATTTGCATTGTCTAATTTATCATGAATAAATTTCAAATAACCAGTAATACCAATCATTGCGGCATTATCTGTTGTATATTCTAATGGCGGAACAAATGTTTGCCAACCAAAGCGTTCTTCAGCATCTTTTAATTGTTTTCTTATTTCTGAATTTGCAGAAACACCACCAGCAATTGCAATTTGCTGTATACCAGTAAGTTTTACCGTTTTTTTAAGTTTATCCATTAAAATGGAAACGATTCCGTTTTGAATAGATGCACAGATATCATTAAGATTTTCTTCAATAAATTTAGGATTCTCCTTTACATTTCTTTGAACAAACCTAACAACCGCAGTTTTAAACCCACTAAAACTAAAATCTAATAAATTTTTGGTTTTTGGTTTCGGAAAAGGGTATTTATTTGGATCACCATTTTCAGCATATTTATCAATTAATGGTCCGCCAGGATATGGTAAACCTAGTATTTTTGCCGATTTATCGAATGCTTCGCCAGCGGCATCGTCTAAGGTTTCTCCTAAAACTTCAAAATCAAAATACGAATTTACTTTTACTATTTGTGTGTGACCTCCGGAAACGGTTAGGCAGATAAATGGAAATTTAGGTTTTGTTTTAAAATTGTTTATTTGTTTATTTGTTGAATCATTTAATCGTTCATCTTCCGTCTTCCGTCTTCCGTCTTCTTGTCTTGCTTCTTTTTTTATAAAATGAGCAAGTATATGCGCTTGCATATGATTTACATCTATTAACGGAATATCTAAACTTAAAGCAAATGTTGTTGCAAATGATGTACCAACTAGCAACGAACCCATTAATCCAGGTCCGCGTGTAAAAGCAATAGCATCTAATTGTTTTTTATCTACATTCGCTTGCTCTAATGCTTGCTGTACAACTGGTACAATATTTTGTTGGTGCGCTCTTGAAGCCAATTCGGGTACTACTCCACCGTATTTTTGATGTATTTCTTGGTTTGCAACAATATTACTCAATACAATATCATTACATAAAACCGCAGCACTTGTGTCATCACATGATGATTCAATTGCTAATATGTAACTATTTTTTTTGATTTTCATTATAGAACAAAAGTAAGTTAAAATATTTATAAAATTAAAGTAATTAAGGCACGAAAATTGTATTTTTACGTTCTATAAAAAAGAC
>JAMONN010000237.1 GCA_027065775.1 Flavobacteriaceae bacterium
ATAAGGAACGACTAATTATACATTATCTATGATTGCTAATGTTAATGGTACCGTTACTGTAATTGAAGACTTTATGATGAAAGAATCTTTCCCTACAGAATTTATTATTACTTTGCAATCAATCGCAAGTGCTTTGTCAATTCCTATAAGTGATATTAACTTTGGTGATTCATTCAACTTTGTTGCTGTTGCAACTAGAAATGATGGTATTTTGTTTAATGGTAATACTCCAACTTTTAATGAAGGTGATTCTGTATTATTGGTGATGAAGTACTTGATGGTGGTGACACTGAAGGTACATTAAATATACCTTCTACTGGATACTTTAGTGCGATGAACTTTGGTTTTATTATTGCATGTGATGCATTTTCCCCTAGTGATGCAACTGGTATTTACACAATTGTAGAATCTACATTTTTTGGTGTTACTGGCGAAACACGCGAAGTTATTGGCGGTCCTTATGATGATGGTACTTTAGTTTTAGCAGATAATCAAATTGCTATAATAGGAGCAGAATGGAATATAGACGGAGGAGATTCATTAATATTTAAAATTACTGGAAATGGATTAGTTACAGATTTTGATGAAGAAGGTGAAGGTTTGTCAATACCAGCTTCTGCTGGAGTTTTACCCGAAGATGCATTTCATTTGATTGAAAAAGGAATTGTGCTACCTTGTGTTAATAAAATTGATTTAAATTATAATATTTATCCATATACTGGTAATGAGCACAAATTTGTATTAGAAAGAAATTAAAAAATATTAGATTAATCTTAAAAAGCCTTATTTATTAAAATAAGGCTTTTTTTCCTTTAAAATTTAATATTTTTTAACAAAATTATAGTTTGAATAACTAAAAATATATTCTATATTTGTCTTTATTAACCATGCCATATTATGAAAAAAACACTATTACTAATATTCATTTCTTTATTTGTATCTATAAATGCACAAACAAAAAATGAAATTAAAAAAATTACAAAAAATTATAATAAAGTTATTTTAACCAAAATGGCTAAAGAATTTTCAACTATTTATAAAAAAAATAAAACTTTTGCCATCAAATTTGCACAAGAAAACAATTTGCCTCTTATTGTAAATGGCAAAAATGGATATATTGCTGAAATTCAAAGAATAGTTGATGGTAAGCCAATTTATTATGAAACTAAAAATATTATTGCTGCTAGAAGTACAAGAGCAAATTTTTTACATAATGGTGCATCTCTAGGTCTAAATATTGAAGGGCAAAATATGACTGCCTATGTTTGGGATGGTCAAAGAGCTAGAGCATCACATATTGAATTTAATGTTGGTGGAAATTCAAAGGTTACGGATGGCGATACAGGTATAGGTGCAGGTACTACAAATAACAATCATGGCACTCACGTTACTGGTACTATAGTTGCTATTGGTGCAAACACAACAGCTAAAGGAATAGCACCACAGGCTAATGTAATTGGCTATACTTGGAATAATGATTTAGTTGAAGCGACAATAGCAGTTAATAATGGAATGCTATTATCTAATCATTCTTATGGTGCAATAGCCCAATTTTTACAACCTTGGCAGTTTGGCGCTTATGACATAAGTTCTAGAAGATGGGATAATCTAATGTACTCGGCTCCATATTACTTAATGGTATCTGCTGCTGGCAATGATGGTAATGATAATTCTAGCAATACTTCTCCTTTAGATAACATCTCTAACCGTGACAAACTTTCATTTGATCAAACTTCTAAAAATGGATTAACTGTAGCAAATGGACAAGATTTATCGGTAAATAGTAATGGTGAATTAAATAGTTCGCCAGCAATTAACTCTAGTAGTAGCCAAGGACCAACTGATGATTATAGAATTAAGCCAGATATAACAGGTAATGGTACATTTTTATTTTCGCCAATTGGCACAAGTGATAATGCTTATGATTCTTATATGGGAACATCGATGGCTTCTCCAAATATTACAGGTTCATTATTACTATTACAGCAATTATACAATCAAGAAAAAGGTCAATTTGCTTTAGCAGCTACTATTAAAGGTCTAGCATTACATACTGCTGATAATGGTGGTTCTGCTGGACCAGATGCCGTTTTTGGTTGGGGTTATATGAATACAAAAAAAGCCGCTGAAGTTATTTTAAGTTCTAATTCAATATTACAAGAAAGAACTCTTAATGATGGTGAAACTTTAACTTTTGATATTATTGCAAATGGAACAGACCCACTTGGGGTTTCAATATCATGGACTGATCCACCATCTAATAATGTTAATTTTGGAACTATAAATGATAATACACCTGTTTTAGTAAATGATTTAGATATTAGATTAACTAAAAATGGGGTAACTTCTAGACCTTGGAAATTAACAAGTGCAAATAATAATACAAATGGAGATAACCTTGTCGATCCATTCGAGAAAATAGATATCATTCACGGTAATGGCACATACACTGTTACTGTAAATCATAAAGGAAGTATTACAAATAATAGTCAAAATTTCACCATTATTGTTACAGGTATTACTTCTTCTAATTTAAGTACTAATTCTAACCAATTAGAAAATGTAAATGTATGGCCAAATCCAACAAATGGATTAGTAAATCTAACATTGAATACATTTATTGATACTGATATCTCAGTATATAACACTATAGGAGAAAAAGTATTTAAAAAACATCTAAATAACAATAATACCAACAATCAGATTAACTTAAGCAATTTAACGAAGGGTATTTATTATATTTCTATTACACAAAACAATAAATTTTACACTGAAAAATTAATTCTAAACTAAACTTAAAATATTATGAAAACAAAATTACTTTTTAATTTATTATTTTTTACAACCTTAACTATTAGTGCACAGTTTTGGACAGAACAATACACTGATTTTTCAACTGTTTCAAGAGGTATTAACAATATCAGTATTGTTGATGCTAATATTGCATGGGCAAGTGCTTATGATGGTACTGCAACTGCTGGAGCTGTCAGAGATTTTACCCGAACAACAGATGGTGGTACAACGTGGACATCTGGAAGTATTAATCCAAGTGCAAACCTTAGAGTTGCTAGTATTAGTGCAGTTTCTGCCGATTTAGCTTGGTCAGTATTGTACAAATCTTCAGGTAATGGTGTAATGGGTGTTTATAACACATCTAATGGAGGAACAACTTGGACTAGACAAACTACAGCAAATTTTAATCTATCTGGATCCTTTCCAAATGTAGTGCATTTTTGGGATGCAAATAATGGTTTTTGTCAAGGAGATCCTGTTGGTGGTTACTATGAACTATATACTACTACCAATGGAGGGACAACTTGGACAAGAGTACCTCAAGCAAATATTCCTGCTCCTATAGCAGGTGAATATGGATATGTTGGTCAAATTTTCACAAGTGGCAATAGATTATGGTGGACAACAAATAAAGGAAGAATATTTAGATCTGATGATAAAGGTTTAACATTTACTGTTTACCAATCTCCAATTACAGACTTTGGAGGTACTGCTGCTAGTGGCGAAATATCTTTTTGGAATGCAAATGATGGTTTTTTAGTAAACAATGCGGGTGCAACATGGAAAACTACAGACGGTGCAGAAACTTGGACTCCATTTTTCCCAAATACAGGTATTGTTTTTAATGGAAGTATTGCTTGTATACCAGGGACTACAAAAATTGTTTCTACCGCAGTAGACCAGTCAAATTCTGGTAGTTCTTATTCTTTGGATGGTGGTGCTAACTGGACAATCATTGATACAGTTCAACACATTGCTGTAAGTTTTTTAGATGAAAATATAGGTTACTCCGGAGGATTTAACGCAGCAACCGAAGGCGGTATTTTTAAATACACAGGTACAGAATTAACTGCTGCAGTTAATGACAACACACTTAACACATTCAAAGCATTTCCAAACCCTGTAGAGAATATCATTACTATAGAAGCAAATGATACAATTACAAATGCAGAAATATTTAATGTTTTAGGTCAAAGTGTATTTAAAACAGATAGTAATCAAAATACGTTAAATGCTGACATGAGTAACTTTACATCAGGAACTTATATTCTTAAAGTAACTATTAATAATTCAGTTCAAACAATGAAGTTAGTAAAATAATAATTACTAGTTTTTATATTTTAAAAGGCTATCAAAATTTGATAGCCTTTTTTTTATGAAAAAAACTTACCTTTACCCAATGCAAAACAACCAAACCATTTTCGGCATAAGAGCAATTATTGAAGCAATTAACTCAGGTAAAGAATTAGAAAAAATTTATTTACAAAGAGAAGTTAAAAGTTCTTTAATGAAAGAACTTGCGATAGAAATTAAAAAAAATAAAATTGCTTCTAGTTACGTACCAATAGAAAAACTAAATAAATTATCTAAATACCAAAACCATCAAGGTGCTGTTGCAAAAATATCTGAAATTGCTTTTACAAATCTAGAAGAACTTTTAGAAAAATTAACAGAACAAAAAGAAGCACCGTTATTCCTCCTACTCGACCAAATAACAGATGTTAGAAACTTTGGTGCAATAATTAGAACCGCAGAATGTACAAACGTAAACGGAATTATAATACCAAATCATGGTAGCGCACCATTAAATGCAGACGCCATAAAAACTTCCGCAGGAGCAGCATTCAAAATACCAATTTGTAAAGTAGAACATATAAAAGATGCGCTTTTTATGCTACAAGCATCTGATATTCAGATTGTATCTATAACCGAAAAGACAGAGGATTTAATATATACAGTAGATTTAAAAAAACCAACTGCATTAATAATGGGATCCGAACAAAGAGGAATTTCGCCTTCTGTACTTAAGATGAGTGATGCCAAAGCAAAACTACCTTTATTAGGAGAGATAGAATCTTTAAATGTTTCTGTAGCTTGTGGTATTGCTTTATATGAAGTTATTAGGCAAAGAATGTAATCCTATCCTTCCCGAAGGAAAGATAAATCAAACTCAAATTATATTAAAAAAATAGCATATTTATTTTCATTAAGTTTTGACTAAAGACCAATGACCATAGACCAAAGTCCAAATAGATATTTCATAGAACTTTCCTACAACGGAAAAAACTACTATGGTTGGCAAATACAACCCGAAGTCATAACAGTTCAAGAAGAAATTGAAAGCGCATTAAGTAAATTATTAAAATCAGAAATTAAAATTATAGGTGCTGGCAGAACAGATACTGGTGTACATGCAAAACAAATGTTTTCTCATTTTGAGTTCGAATCGACAATCGACATTCATTTAATTACACATAAATTAAATGCTTTCTTATCGGATAATATTGTTATTAAATCAATTTTTCAAGTAAACAATGATTTGCATGCAAGATTCAGTGCTACTAAAAGGAGTTATGAATATCAAATTTATCTTGGTAGAAATCCATTTTTGTTAGATACTACTTGGCAAATTTATAATAAAACTTTAGATGTTGCTAAAATGAATGAAGCCGCTTCCATTTTATTAAAACATACAAATTTCAAATGCTTTTCTAAATCAAAAACGGATGTACATACCTACGATTGTAAAATATATGAAGCAAAATGGATTCAAAATGATAACCATTTAACATTTCATATTACTGCAAACCGATTTTTAAGAAATATGGTTCGCGCAATAGTAGGCACATTATACGAAGTTGGTCTACATAAAATTTCTTTAGAAGAATTCAATACTATCATTATTAGTCAAAATCGAAGTAATGCAGGTATTTCAGTGCCAGCAAGAGCGCTTTTTTTAACTAAAATAGAATATCCAGGGAACTTCTAAAAGTATTAAATTATTATCTGCCGTTTTCTTTTCCCGCTGATTTCGCAGATTTTCACAGAACTGACTCAATAAAATTCCTGAACAGAATACTGAATGTATTTCGGATCACATATTTTTTATGGGGATTAGGCAAAAAGTTTGTGTAATCTAAATAGGAAAAATTTAGTATCAGATACTCCTCTTAAATTTGCTCTAAAGAGTTTGATTTTAGCATTAAATGATTCTGCATTTGCGTTGGTGTTTCGATTAATAAAGAAGTTTAAAATATTATCAAAGTTTGCTTTTACAGTATTTGCAGTTGTATAAAATGTTTCTAGTTTTTGTTCAAAAGTATCTTCTATCCATAAATTAAATCGTTCTAATGCTTTTAATTGGTCTGTATTTTCATAAATAGATCTAAATTCTAAAGTGTGTTTATATGCTTTTTTTAATTCTGGGTATAATTTAAATAATAAGTCTATTCTTATTTTTTGATTTTCGGTTAGATTATTAGGTTTCTTTGCGATGATATATCTACTTCTTGCTAATAATTGTTTTGGTGTATCGCCATTAGATAAAACTATGGGTTTGTATTTAATTCCTTGTTTTTTTGCCTGTTCTATCGCTTTGTTTTCTTTATCTAATTCTTTCCATCGTTGTTTAATTCGGATATGCTGTAAAGATTCCATTGCTAATTTGACAACATGAAAACGGTCAGTAACCAAATATGCTTTAGGGAAAGATACTTTTACGGCTAGTTCCATATTTTTTGCCATATCTAAAGTGATTTCTTTTACTTTTTTTCGCTGTTCTAATGGTATTATTTCTAGCACCTTTATAATATCAGATGATTTAGTTCCTTTTACAGATGCAATTAAAGTACCTTTCTTGCCTTTACCTTTTTTATTGGTAATAAAAGTGTATAATTCTCCTTGTGATAATGCAACTTCATCAATACTTAAATAATCACCCATATTTTCTGGAAACAACATGTGTTTCTCTGCATGTGATTTTTGATTCCACTGTTTAAAACCACTACTAACTTCCTTGTAATGTTTTAGTAACGTATAAGACTTAACACCATAATAACTAGATATATTGCTAATGGTATCTACTCGTGTCGAGACCTGTACCTTTTAAAAAAGCAGCAAGTTCTTTTGTCAATTTTGAACCTACTGCTATAAAACTATAATCACTCTTAATTTCCTTTTTAGTGTCTTTTTTACGCCATCTACGTCGCTTAATAACTAAATAAACCGCTTTACCTCGTATAGGGAAATCTTGAATAATCTTTGCTTTATAAAAACCTTTAGATTCGTAATCCTCTTTTATATAGTTTGTGGGTAATTCGTTTTTCTCCTCTAAATAAATATAGAAAATTTCTCGTCTTAACTTTACCTCACATAAACTCTGAATATCGGTAATTATAAAATGATTTAAAAGGTCTTTTGGTAAAAATAACGCTGTCAAAATGATATGTTTTAATCACAAAAATAAACATTAATCCCCAACTTTTATATGTGAATACTGAATACTGAATACTGAATACTGAATACTGAATACTGAATACTATCAAAAAAAAACTAATACTTCAATTTAACAAATAATATTCTTAATATTCACTAATTTCGCAGTTCACAATAAATAATAATGTCAGAAAAAAAAGTAACTGGTAAAATATTCGATTTAAAACTTTTTAAAAGATTATTAAGTTATATCTCTAATTACCGTTTTGCTTTTTATATTTCGGTAACTACCGTTTTATTATTAGCTGGTTTAGCAGTAATAAGACCTTTTTTATTAAGACAAATTGTAGATCAATATATAATCAATAAAATAGCAGATAAATTATTACTCTTTAGTTTATATATGTTAGGAGTTTTAGTATTGGAAATTATTTTTCAATTTCTATTCATCTATTTTGCAAACTTTTTGGGGCAAAGTATCATAAAAGATATTCGAATTCAACTTTTTAAACACCTTTCAAAGTTTAAAATGACTTACTTTAACAATACCGCAGTTGGCAAAGTTGTTACTAGAGTTGTGTCGGATATTGAAACTATTGCTAGTGTTTTTGGACAAGGGTTATTTGTTATTATTAGCGATTTACTAAAGATGCTTGCCATAAGTTTTGCAATGCTTTTCATTAATTGGAAATTAGCCCTAATTACATTTGTAGCATTACCTGTATTAATTTATGCTACCAGAATATTCCAAAAAGCAATGAAATCTGCTTTTCAAGAAGTAAGAACCGAAGTGTCTAACTTAAATAGTTTTGTACAAGAAAGATTAACAGGTATGAAAATTGTGCAACTCTTCACTAGAGAAAAAACAGAGTACGAACAGTTTAAAATAATCAACGAAAGGCATAAAAAAGCATGGGTAAGAACGGTTTGGTATAACTCCATATTTTTCCCTATTGCGGAAGTTGTTCCTTCTATAATTTTAGGTTTTGTCGTTTGGTATGGCGGTAGCAGTATGTTAACCTCTGGACAAACTTCCGCTGGTGATATTATGAGTTTTATTATGATGAATCAGATGTTGTTTAGACCTTTGAGACAAATAGCGGACAAATTCAACACCTTACAAATGGGAATGGTTGCGGCCGAAAGGGTTTTTGATATTATTGATGATGATCAACTTGAAATTCAATCCCAAAACTTTGGAACAAAATCATTAATAAAAGGTAATATCGAGTTTAAAAATGTACACTTTAGCTATATTGAAAACGAAGAAGTTCTAAAAGGTATTTCTTTTAAAGTAAAAAAAGGACAAACCATTGCAGTTGTTGGTTCTACAGGCGCAGGAAAATCAACTATCATAAATTTATTGAACCGCTTCTACTCTATTAATTCTGGTAAAATAAGTATTGATAATCAAGATATTTACAACTTCGATTTACACGATTTACGAAAACAAATTGCAGTAGTATTACAAGATGTTTTTTTATTTTCGGATACTATTTTTAATAATATCACTTTAAATAATGAGAACATTACTTTAGAGGAAGTACAAAATGCTGCAAAAAAAATAGGAATTCATGAATTTATCATGAGTTTGCCGAACAATTACAATTATAATGTAAAAGAAAGAGGCATCATGCTATCTTCGGGACAAAGACAACTTATTGCCTTTTTACGTGCTTATGTTAGCAAACCAACTATACTAATTTTAGACGAAGCAACTTCATCTATCGATTCGCAATCGGAATTATTAATTCAAAATGCAACCGAATTAATTACTAAAGACAGAACATCTATAATCATAGCACATAGATTAGCAACCATTAAAAATGCGGATACTATTTTAGTTATGGATAAGGGCGAAATAGTAGAACAAGGCAATCATAAAGAACTTATTGCCTTAAAAGGTTATTATAGTAATTTATATGAAATGCAATTTGAAACTACGGTGTAATCTATTTCACGCAAAGTCGCGAAGAAAATAATGCAAAGGTCGCAAAAGTTAAAGTGTATAATAAAGTAATCAAAAACCATTATTTGTTCTGATCAACTCTCCAGTTATTATAAATAATGTAATAATTAAGGTTATAATTATAAGTGATATGAAATTTCCAAATCTTCTAATTCGCATAGATTTCTTAGAAATTTTATTGATAATTGTACTATGCTTTTTTTTGAAAATCAACCAATTTAATCCAAATAATAAAATAACAACGCTTATTCCAATCCATTTTGACGTAACAAAATACATTCCTTCATTTTCAAATAATAAGTACAAATCATATATTGAAGTGAGAAACAATGATTCTAACATTGATATTGCTGCAATACAATAAAAAAAAGGGTCATCATACTTTTGTACTTTTATTATTTTTGTGTAAAAGCAATAAATTGCATAATAAAAGTAATTAATTATCATAATTTTATTATTCGATTTTACAGAGGTTGTGGTTTACTTATTTTTGGTTTTTGAAGTAATAATTTAAATTCTTAAATCTCCAATCAACAATCTCCAATCGTTAATCTTTTTTAGCATTTAAGGTGTTTTTTTTTTTAAAAATATTTTAATCTACCCAAAGTTATATAATATAAGCCATAAAACTTTGCGTTCTTTGCGAAAACTTTGCGCCTTTGCGCGAACCTTTTATTCCAAATCTTCCTTTAACAATTCAATCAACTTATCGGTATCATTAAAAAGAATAAATTCACCATTTTTAATATACACTATTTTACCAGTTTCTTCTGAAACCACTAAAACTAAAGCATCTGTTTGTATCGAAATACCTAATGCTGCTCTATGTCTAAGTCCGAATCTTGTAGGTATTTTCACATCATTAGCAATTGGCAAAATCACTCTTGTTGCGGTAATAATATTATCTTCGATTATTAATGCACCATCATGTAAGGTGCTATTTTTATAAAAAATACTTTTTAAAATAGGTTCATTTACTTCAATATACATATCATCGCCTGTTTGTTTATATGCTTCTAAACTATTATTTCTGCCAATTACTATTAATGCACCTGTTTTGGTTTTACCCATTTCTACACATGCTTTAACAATTGTTTCTACACTTGTTTCTATGGCAACTTCCGATTTTAAAAAACTCATTTGTTTTAAAAATCCTTTTCTACTAGCAAAATTGGAAGAACCAACCATCAATAAAAATTTACGGATTTCTTGTTGAAAAACTATTAATAATAATAAAACACCGCCACCAAGAAACTTACCCAGAATTTCGCTAAGCATTTCCATTTGTAACATTTCTGTTAACTTCCAAATTAAAAATATAATAGCAATACCTAAAAAAATATTAATAGCAACCGTACCTTTAACTAATTTATATATGTAATATAAAAGAGTCGCCACTAGAATAATATCTAATGCATCTAAAAAACCAAAATTTAAAAAATCTAACATTAATGTAAAAGTAATATTAATTTATGATACTAAAATTGCTAATTGGTCTTAAATTTATCGCCAATTTTTTCTAATATAAAAATAACTGCAAAACCTAAAATCGCTAATACAATAGCAAAAGTTAACTGATGATCTTCTTGAAAATTAAAAGGAGAAATACTTTTTTCTAACAAAGGTTTTATTTCGCCATGCGAATTTGTAAATGTAGAAATTGTTTCTTTCCAAGGCCAAATTTTATTTAACGAACCTATTACAAATCCTGTTAAAACAGCTAGAGTTAAATTATTATATTTATCGAATAACCATTTTAATATCTTTGCAAAAGATAATAAACCGATAATAGCACCCAAACCTAATAAAAATATTTTTTTAAAATCATAGTTATGAATAGCATCTATTGCAGGTTTATAAGCACCTAGTAATAATAAAATAAATGCTCCTGAAATACCAGGTAATATCATAGCACAAATAGCTAATGCACCAGAAAATACTAAAAATAAAGGTGAATTATTGCCACTCATTGGCGGAATAATAGTGATGTAATATGCAACTCCAATTCCAATTAATAATAATAAAACAGTTAAAATATTCCATTTTTTAATCTGTTTTACAATGTATAATATACTTGCCAAAACTAATCCGAAGAAAAAGGACCACAACAAAACAGGGTGTTTTTCTAATAAAAATTTAAAAACGTTTGCTAAGGAAACAACACTTATACCAATACCAATAAACAAACTCAGTAAAAAACTACCATTAACAGATTTAAACATTGCTTTAAAACCATCTTGTTTTAAAATTTTTAAGGTTTTAAAACTAATGGAATTAATACTGCCAATTAATTCGTTATAAATACCTGAAATAAAAGCAATTGTTCCGCCAGAAACTCCTGGGACAACATCTGCTGCTCCCATTGCTAAGCCTTTTAAACTTATGATAAAATAATCTCTAAATGATCTATGCATTTCTATATTTTGCAATTAATTTTTTTACACTTTCCTTTTCAAAAACATTAGGAAATACTTCTTTTATTATTTCAAAATAATCGAAATCTTTTTTTAGTGCATTTTCTAAATGAAATAAACCTTCTTTTTCGTTTCGCAATAAAAAATAATTACCGCTTATGCGATAGGTGATTTCAACATAATCTCCAAATATTTTTTTTGCTTCATTAAGTAAATTAATAGCATCTTGATAATCTCCAATAAAATGATAAACATCGGTCAATGCTAAAAATATTTCTATTCTATCTTCGCCTAATGTGATAGAGTCTTGAAACGCTACAGCTGCTTCTTCAAAAAGGTTTAATTTTATATTTATTTCAGCAAATAAATTTATATAATCTAAATTTGTTGGGTCAACTTCTAATGCTTTCTGAATAAAATATAATGCTTTCTGAACGTTGTCTTCTTTTAAATATATTTTAACTAAATGCAACCAACTTTCTTCCATCATTGGATCTTCTTGGGTTGCTTTGTAATAAAAACGCATTGCCTGTTTTGAATTTTCTAGTTTTTCATAACAACTTGCAATTTGCAAATAAGAGAAAGCAGTAGGATCATCTAATTCTAATGTTATTAAATAATTTGAAATAGCTTCTTCGTATTTATTTTGAATTTCTAGAATTTTGGCTTTTTCAAAATAAGCACCAACAAAATATTCATCAACTAAAATGGCATAATCAAATGCTCTTATTGCTTCATTATATTTTTCTAGATAAAAATATTGCCTACCTAACTGATGCCAAGCAACTTCAGAATACGGATTGCCATCAATAAATTTGTCTAAAAACACAATTGCTTCGTTATGCAACTCATTCATATCTAAACAATAAATAACATTATACAATGCCGTATAATCTTCATTATTTATGGCTAAACAAATTTTAAAATGCTCTGCGGCAACATCAAATTTTTCAATAAATAAATATTCCATCCCAATTAAAGAGTGAATATCTATTAAATCATCGGTATGTTTTAAAGCAAATTTTAAAACTTTAATTGCTTCTGCATGTAAATTTTGTTTAGATAATATTGCTGCTTTCTGAATATAAATTTCATCAAAAGTTGGTTCAATTTTTTCTAATTGAAATATTATTTTTTCAGCATCTTTCAATCTATTTTCAAAGATTAAAAGTTCTACTTTAATCAATTTTAATCTAATAGAACTAGGATGTTGACTCAAACTAAGTTCTATTGCCTTATTCGCTAATTTAATTTTACCTGTATCTAAATAAAAATAAACAATCTCTTCAAACTCTTCAGAATCAAAGAAAAATACTTTGTTAGATTTAAGCATATTCTCGAATTTAGATAAGGCTAATTTTCTATTTTCATTGGAAAAATTCTGCATAAGCATTTCTAATTATTGTTATGTGAAAGGTACATAAATCAAATAGTGCTAAATTTTTAAAATTTAAAATCTTCTTAACAAAATAGTTAACAATAATTAAATTCAAAATTTATTGTGTAAATTGCGATCGAATTACAAAACGTAAAATGTCTCGTAAAATATTACTTAACGAAAAAGAGATAAACATAATTTTACATCGATTAGCATGTCAGTTAATCGAAAATCATGACGATTTTTCAGAAACAGTTTTAATAGGTCTACAACCTAGAGGTGTCTTTTTTGCCCAACGATTAATTGCATTATTAAAGAATGAATATGCTATTAAAGATATTAAATACGGACAATTAGACATTACTTTTTATAGAGATGATTTTAGACGACGAGAAGAACCATTACAAGCAAGTGAATCTAATATTAACTTTATTGTAGAAGATAAAAAAGTGGTTTTTATTGATGATGTATTATTTTCGGGTAGAAGTATTCGTGCAGCATTAACAGCAATTCAAGCATATGGCAGACCAAGTACTATTGAATTAATGGTTTTAATCGACCGAAGATTTAGTAGAAATTTACCAATTCAACCTAATTATAAAGGCAGACAAGTAGATGTTATTAATGCCGAAAAAGTTAAAGTTTCTTGGAAGGAAACTGACAAAAAAGATACTGTTTACCTAGTAACAGAAACTTCTAAAGACCAAAGACCAAAATCTAATGACTAAACTAAGTGTAGAACATTTATTAGGAATTAAATATCTTAAAAAACAAGATATAGATCTTATATTTAAAACTGCCGATCATTTTAAGGAAGTAATTAATAGACCAATTAAAAAAGTACCTTCGCTTAGAGATATTACCATTGCCAATTTATTTTTTGAAAATAGCACACGTACAAAACTCTCTTTTGAACTTGCGGAAAAAAGACTTTCTGCCGATGTAATTAATTTTTCTTCTAGCCAATCTTCGGTTACTAAAGGAGAAACTTTAATAGATACCGTAAATAATATTTTAGCCATGAAAGTGGATATTATTGTAATGCGTCACCCAAATGTTGGCGCTGGAGTTTTTTTATCTAAACATGTAAACGCTAAAATTATTAATGCTGGTGATGGCGCACATGAACATCCAACACAAGCACTACTTGACTCCTACTCTATTAGAGAAAAATTAGGCACTTTAAAAGGGAAAAAAATAGTTATTATTGGTGATATTTTACATTCAAGAGTTGCTTTATCAAATATATATGCTTTACAGTTACAAGGTGCTGAAGTAATGGTTTGTGGTCCAACAACCTTACTACCAAAATATATTGCTAGTCTTGGTGTAAAAGTAGAAACAAACATTAAAAAAGCGTTACAATGGTGCGATGTTGCCAATGTTTTAAGAGTACAACACGAGCGAATGGACATTAAATATTTTCCGAGTATTAGAGAATATACACAACTTTTTGGCATTAATCTTGATTTGTTAAAATCGCTAGACAAAAAAATTGTTATTATGCATCCTGGACCAATAAATCGTGGTGTAGAGATTACAAGTGAAGTCGCAGATTCTGACCAAGCAATTATTTTAAACCAAGTAGAAAATGGCGTTGCAATTAGAATGGCAATTATTTATTTGTTAGCGCAGCAGATTAGGAATTAGTGTTCAGTGTTCAAAAAAACAAAAAAATGAATTACAAATTAATAAAACTAACCAACCTAAACGAAATTACTCCGTTTACAGAAGAAAATTCAGGTCAAAACATTATTATAGATTTATCTGAATTAAAAATAACTTTAAAAGAAATCTTGCCTTTCCAAAAAATTGCGAATACAAATAGGGAAAATGGCACATCATTTGTTATTATAAATACAAGCGTAGATATTGATACTTTACCTGAAGAAATTAATGTTGTACCAACTTTACAGGAAGCAATTGATGTTATTGATATGGATGAAATGATGCGAGAACTTGAATAATTTAACTGTTAAGAACATAAAGAATTACAATATTCATAAATATGATTATCAATTCTTTGCGAACTTAGCGTAAAACTTTGCGACCCTTACGGTTAAAAATTATGGCTATTAGACTAACAATTTTAGGTTGTCATTCTGCAACTCCAAGAGTAGATTCTCACACAACTTCACAGTTTTTAGAGATTAACAAACAGCATTTTTTAATTGATTGTGGCGAAGGCACACAAGTACAACTGCGCAAATACAAAGTCAAATTTTCTAAAATATCTAGAATATTTATTTCACATTTACATGGCGATCATTTTTTTGGCCTAATTGGCTTAATTTCTACATTTGGTCTAATTGGTAGAGAAAAAGATTTACATATTTATGGCCCAAAAGGAATTAAAGAAATTATTGTACTACAATTAAAGTTATCCAAATCTTGGACTAACTACAACTTAATTTTTCATGAATTGGAATCTAAAAAAAGTGAACTCATTTTTGAAGATGATAACGTAGAAGTTTACACAATTCCCTTAACGCATAGAGTTTATACCAACGGCTATCTTTTTAAAGAAAAAATAGGCGAACGTAAATTAAACATTAAAGAAGTTTCAAAACATTCAGAAATTGAAATATGCGATTATCAAAATCTAAAAAACGGTAGGGATTTCACTAAAGAAAATGGCGAAATAATTGCGAATGTAGATTTAACAACCGATCCGACACCTGTTGTAAGCTATGCTTTTTGTAGCGATACTGTGTATAAACCCGATATTGTCAATATCATAAAAAATGTAGATTTATTATATCATGAAGCAACTTTTTTAGAAGACAAGGAATTTTTATGCGAAAAAACAAAACACAGTACCGCAAAACATGCAGCAAAAATTGCTTTAAAAGCAAATGTTAAAAAATTATTACTTGGTCATTATTCTAGTCGTTATGGCAATTTAGAATTATTTAAACAAGAAGCTCAAACCGTTTTTGAAAATGTGGAATTATCTGAAGCAGGGAAAGTTTTTGAGGTTAATAATGCTACAAACCACTGTGTTTAATGTTTTCAAAATTAAAAATACTACTAACTATTTTTATTTTATTTGAATTAATTTCTTGTAAAATAGATTATAAAACAAATAGAATCATTGGTCAATATACTTTTGATACTATAACTTTTAATGATACAAATGTTAAAGGAGAACTAATTACAAATACAATTATTTTCGAAAAAAACAACCAAATATATTTACCTAATAATATTAATGAATCTAATGAAAAAAAAGCAAATTGGTCCATCATTGAAGGCGATTTAATCAAAATAGAGTCATCAAACAAGATATTTAATGGTAATTATAAATTTAAATATATTTATGATAATTTGAAAAAACGACACGGAATTGAACTTAAATCAAAAACAACGCAACTAACTATTCACAAACTATTACCGTCATATTAAGTAATTCACTTTTATTTCATTTCAAAACATAATTATTCTACGCTGAGTGCATTATCATTTTTCTCTGTTAGCTATTCTATTTTTGTTAATTCATAGTTCGTACTTCTTCCACCAGCATTTTCTTTTTGCATTATTCCTTTTTCTATTAGATATTGAATATCACGTAATGCTGTATCTTGCGAACATTTGTTAATTTTAGCCCATTTTGAAGTAGTTAATTTTCCAGTGAAACCTTCCAATAATTTATTAAGCATTCTTTTTTGTCTTTCGTTTTGTATTTCTGTTGCGTATGTGTTCCAAAACTTGTGTTTATACAAGACCTTATTCAAAACAATTTCAGATGATTTTATAGAATTTAATAGGCAATTTAGAAACCAAACTAACCAATTTGTAACATTTAAAGTGCTTTGTTGTATTTTCTCTAATATTTCGTAATATGCTTTTCGCTCTAATCTTATTTGAGAAGACATACTATAATATCTCTGTGGAATTCCGTCTGATCTGGCCAAAAGCATATCCGTTATTGCTCTCGAAATCCTTCCGTTACCATCTTCAAAAGGGTGGATTGTTACAAACCAAAGGTGTGCTATTCCCGCTTTGATAACAGGTTCCATTTTTTCATTTGAATTTATCCAATTCAAGAATAATTTCATTTCTTTTTCTATCAATTCAGAATTTGGTGCTTCAAAATGCACCTTTTCTTTTCCCATTGCTCCTGAAATAACTTGCATTGGCCCAGTTGTGTCACTTCTCCAATTCCCAACTTTTATTTTGTACATGCCACTTCTTCCTGCTGGAAATAATGAAAAGTGCCAATCAAATAATCTTTCTTCTGTTAATTCATTTTTGAATTTTTGTGTTGCATCAATTAGCATATCAACAACTCCATCTACATTTCTTTCGGAATAAACAGAATTTTCAATTTGTATTCCTAATTTTTTTGCTAATGAGGAACGAACCTGTTTTGCATCTAATATTTCCCCTTCTATTTCTGTGGACTTCAATACGTCAAGAGTTAGGGTTTCAAGTACGGCTTCATTTCTTAGATTAAAACCCAATGCTTCCATTTTTCCCACAATTTTTCCTTGTAAGTTTCTTACTTCACTTAATAAATCAATTAACAATTTATTGTCCCAATTAAATTCTGGCCAATTTTCTTTTTGATGTATATAAGGTTTAAACATTATTCTCCGCATTATGTGCGACAAATATAGAGTTTATTCTCCGCATTTTAAAATATTCTCCACTATTATTTGCGGTGATTGATGTGTTATTCTACGCATTTGATATTACTTACTTAGACATTAAATTAATTTATTTAACTTTATCACATTATATACACGAAATATCATTTACCAGTAATTATCCTATATAATTTAATTGACAACAAGCAGAAATGAAAATTAAAAAACAAAACGAACTAACACTAAAGATTTAACCGAACTAACTATTCGGTCTAAATCTTATTGGAATTATGAAAAAAAACAAATTGAAGAATGGATAGAAGAATTAACTATTACGGAAAATTATATTGATGAAAACCAGATTTATAAACGTGAAGTTGACAAATCATTAATAGGTTTTTATGCATACCAATCAGAAAACAAATCTATAATAAAACTAAATTATTTTTTTATAGGACCAAAATATATTGGAAAAGGTTATGGAAAGATGTTAATGTTAAATTTTTTACAACGGATTGAAAATCATGGGTTTGAAAAAGTTATATTTGATGCCGACCCAAATGCTGAAAAATTTTATAGCAGATTTGGATTTAGTGTAATTGGAAAACTAAAAAGTTCAAGCAAAGATAGGTTTTGCCTATTATGGAATTAAGATTTAAAACAGTTATCAATAAAGAACTCTAAAATAATACAAGTTTTAATGCTTAAATCAAAGTTCACTACAAAGTCAACTTCGTAAACTACTAATTTTAAAACGCTTTCATCCTTAACAAAACTAAAGTACAAGCAACTTCAAAATCAATATTATGTTTAGTTAATAATTTATAGAAATTTTCATTTTCAGTACCAGGATTAAAAATAACACGTTTAGGTTTTAATGAAATTATATAATCGTAATAATTTTCTTGACGCTTTGCATTTAAATATAAAGTTACTGTATGAATATTTGTGTAAAGACGTTTTGACAAAACGTCTTTACACAAAACGTCTTTACACAAAATACTAATTCCTGCAACTTTACCTTCTCGCAAACCAATTGCTAATACATTTATATTGCTTTCAGTTAACATATGTATTGCTTTATTAGAATATCGCTCTGGTTTTAACGAAGCACCAATTACTAAAGTTTTTTTATTTGTCATAATTGTTAAAGTTATGTTAATCGTAAATTAAAAGTGTTACAAAGATAATTACTTGACGTCTATTTAATATTAAAATCAATCAAATCTTATCATGAAAAAAATTATTTGTCTTTTTATTTTACTATTAAGTTTTCAAATTCAAGCAAATAACTCAGATAATCCGTTGGCAAAAAACGGCGTAATTACTGGTAAAGTTATCGATGCAAATACTAAGAAACCTGTGGTTTATGTTTCTATTGTTATAAAAGACGTAACAGGCAAAACCATTACTGGCGGTATTACTGACGAAGAAGGTAATTTTAAAATCGACAAAATTCCAGAAGGAAATCATACATTAGAAGTGCAATTTATGGGTTACAAAACAGTTTCAAAACCATTTTCTATAACTAATAAAAAAACGAAAATAAACCTTGGTGAAATTTCTTTTCAAGAAGATGCACAATCTTTAGACGAAGTAGAAATTAGAGCAGATGTTTCGGAAACTATTCAAAAAGTAGACAGAAAAGTAATTAATATCGGTAAAGATTTAGTTTCGTCTGGCGCAACAGTTTCTGAAATCATGAATAATATTCCGTCGGTTAGTGTAGATCAAGATGGCAATATTAGTCTTAGAGGAAACTCAAATGTGCGTGTTTTGGTTGACGGAAAACCATCTACAATAGACGCTGCAACTTTGCTAAAACAAATACCTTCAACATCTATTAAAAGTGTGGAGTTAATTACGAATCCGTCTGCAAAATACAATCCTGAAGGCATGTCTGGTATGATTAATATTGTACTTAAAAAAAACGCAAATATGGGTTTTAATGGTAGTCTAAATACTGGCGTTACTTTTGGAGAAGATCCAAAATACAACGCTTCCATTAATATGAATTATAAAACTGGAAAAGTAAATTTCTATACTAATTATGGTTACAATGGCGGTATTTGGAATAATAATGGTTTTGTAAATAGAACCTCACAAGGTTTAAATCAAGATTTTATTTTTAAGTCTGACAATGAATCACATTTAGTAAAATTTGGTGCCGATATTTACATTAATGAAAAAAATACACTATCGATTTTTACCAATCAGAATTTTTCAACAAGTTCTGGTATAAATAGTACTTTAATAAATGATATAAACAATAATGCGAATGATTTAGTTCAAACAAACGATTCCGAAAATAAAAATGATACACAAACTTATAATTTAGATTATAAATTAGATTTTGAAAAGGAAGGTCATAATATTGAATTTGAAGCAAACCATAGCACAAGCAAACCTAAAGAAGATGCTAATTTTACAAAAACGCCTTCCGATGTTTTTACAGATGCTGATTTTAGCGTATTCAATTATTTTGATGACATTGATAATGAACGAAATAACACTATTTTTAATTTAGATTATGTGAATCCGTTAGACGATAATACAAAATTAGAATTAGGTTTTGAGACCAGGTTTAGAAGAACGGACAATAATAGAATTACCAATCAAGATAGGTTAATTTCAGAAAACCCAAACGATTATGAAAAAGTACCAAACTCAAATTTTCAATACGATCAAGATATATTTTCTGCATACGGAACAATTAGTAAGAAAATAGATAAATTATCCATTTTATTAGGAGTTCGAGTTGAAAACTATTTGGTAGATGCAAATTTTAAAACGTTTAACTTAGATAATTCTATCAATGAAAATATAAATTTTAATGATGACCAAATTAATGTTTATCCATCTGCATTTTTCACATATAATTCTTCGGACAAAAACCAATATCAGTTAAGTTATAGTCGTAGAGTTGATAGACCAAACCTGCAACAAGTTAATCCTATTAGAGAATGGTCTACCCCATTTATCACTTCGGTAGGTAATCAAAATTTAAACCCACAGTTTACTAATTCGATAGAATTTAACTATACCAGACAACTTAAAAAAGGTAGCATTACTTTAGGTACTTTTTATAGACATATTAAAAATAATATAAATCGCTCTATCGAAGTTGACCCAAATGACCCTGATAAATTATTATTATCTCATATAAATTCGGACAGTAATAATGCTTATGGCGTGGAATTGTCTAGTAATTATAGACTAAATAAATGGTGGTCGGTAAATGCAAGTTTTGATTTATATACACAAAAAGAAGAAGGCTTGGTTGGCATTAATAAAGTAAACATTACTAATACCAATTATAATTTTAGAGCAAATAATAATTTTAAAGCAACTAAAAATTTAAGTTTTACTTTATTCGGAATGTATAGAGGTCCAAATAAAAATCTACAATTTGATGTAGAAGAAATGTATAAAATAGATATTGGTGCAAGACTAAAAGTATTAAAAGGAAAAGGAAGTATTAGTGCAAGGTTTAATGATGTTTTTAACACCATGCATTTTGCATTCACATCAGATAGACCCATAGATCAAGTCGGAAAGTTCTTTTGGGAAAGCCAAACTGTTTACTTAGGTTTTAATTATCGTTTTGGCAACGGAAAAAATCGTACTAAAAGCAGAAAACGTAGAGATAATAACGAAAAACAAGGTGGCAGCGGATTTTAATAAAAAAAGTAAAGACGTTTTGCCAAAACGTCTTTACAAAATTTTTGAGTTAGTTTGCAAAACCCTAAAAAGCGAAAGTTTTTTAGGGTTTTGTATTTCTTATTAGTTGTGGTGTAAACAAATTTTAACTACTAATAATTATTTCTCCTAAATATTTTTTTTATATTGCAGACTTAACTAAACAAAAATCACTTTCAAATTATGAAGAAAAGACTCCTTTTAGTAATGGTATTGTTTTTACCATTTATAACATTTGCTCAGGAAATAGTCGAAAAAGGTCTAGATCAAAAAATTGACGAAATCTTTGGTAGTGCAACAGGTTGGTTTGTAAGTTTTATTTTTTATCAGATTACTTTTTCCGAAAATGTTAAAGTATATTGGGTTTTATTCCCATTAATTATAGGTGCAACATATTTTACAATTTATTTTAAGTTTATAAATTTTAGAGGTTTTTTAACCTCAATTAAAATTGTAAAAGGAGATTATGATGAAATTGATCATGTAACATCTTTAGAAGGCGCCGGAGATTCAACGCCAGGTGGCGATGCTATCGAAACTGCAAGAATAGAAGATCACGAAGGCGAAGTTTCGCATTTCCAAGCGTTAACTGCTGCATTATCTGCAACCGTAGGTTTGGGTAATATTGCTGGTGTTGCGATTGCATTATCAATTGGTGGTGCTGGAGCAACTTTTTGGATGATTATTGCAGGTTTCTTAGGTATGGCATCTAAATTTGTCGAATGTACTCTTGGTGTAAAATATAGAGATATTGACGAAAACGGTAAAGTTTTTGGAGGACCAATGTATTATTTAAGTAAAGGCCTTAAAGAAAAAAACTTATCTGGTCTAGGTAAAGTTCTTGCAGGCGTTTTTGCAGTAATGGTTATTGGTGGTTCATTTGGTGGTGGAAACATGTTTCAAGTAAACCAAGCATTTCAACTAGTAGAACATATTACAGGTGCAGAAGCATCTTTTTTTCATAATAAAGGCTGGTTATTTGGTTTAATAATAGCAATTTTTGTAGGTATTGTTATTATTGGCGGAATTAAAAAAATTGCGAAAGTAACCGATAAAATTGTGCCATTTATGGTGGTAATTTACGTTGCCGCTTCTATATTTATATTAGTAATGAAATATGATCAAATTGGCAATGCTTTTGCTCAAATATTTGACGGTGCATTTAATGCAAGAGGTATTGCTGGTGGAGTTGTTGGCGTTTTGGTTCAAGGATTTAAACGTGCGGCCTTCTCTAACGAGGCAGGAATTGGTTCTGCATCTATCGCACATTCGGCAGTAAAAACAAAATATGCTGCTTCTGAAGGTTTAGTTGCTTTATTAGAACCATTTATTGATACTGTTGTCGTTTGTACAATGACCGCTTTAGTTTTAATTATCACAGGTTTTGTAAATACAAATAATTCAGGCATGAATGACGCTCAAGCAATCTTATTAACTTCAAATGCATTTGGCTCTGCAATTTCATGGTTTCCATATGTTTTAACTGTCGCTGTAGTTTTATTTGCATTTAGTTCAATGATTTCTTGGTCATATTATGGTTATCAAGGTTGGTCATATTTATTTGGAAGAACTAAAAAAATGGAATATACTTACAAAACATTATTCTGTTTATTTGTAATAATTGGCGCTGCTTCGACATTAAATTCAGTTTTAGCATTTTCAGATGCAATGATTTTTGCTATGATGGTACCAAACATGATTGGTTTAGTTATCCTAGCACCAAAAGTGAAAGACGAATTAAATAAATATATGAGTGCTATTAAAGCGAAAAAAGCATAAATATAACTATTCCGCTTTGTGGCGGAATTAGTTCGTTCTAATTATCCGCTAAAAAGCGAATAAAGACTCACTAATGAAAAATATTAAATCCCATTTCTGGTATAACAAACGCCAAAGAAATGGGATTTTCTTTTTAGGAATACTCATTGTTGTTTTACAACTTATTTATTTTTTTGTGGATTTTTCTTCGGATAAAATTGAAGACCTCAATACTACAGAAATACTTGCTTTTCAAACTAAAATAGATTCGCTTAAATTAATCGAAATTGAAAATAGAAAGCCAAAAATCTATCCTTTCAATCCTAGTTTTATTACAGACTATAAAGGTTATAAATTAGGAATGACTGTTCAAGAAATTGATAAACTACTCGCTTTTAGAAAAACAGGTAACTATATAAACTCCGCAAATCAATTTCAACAAGTTACAGGTATTAGTGATAGTTTGTTTCTTGCAATAAAACCCTATTTTAAATTTCCTGATTGGCTGAATAATTCTAAAAATTACTCCAATAAAAAAGCAAGTATAAAAATTATTTCTAAAGATTTAAATTTAGTTACTGCAAAAGACTTACAATTAATAAGTGGTGTCGGAAATGTATTATCAAACAGAATAATAAAATACAGAAAAAGCATTGGTGGTTTTTCTAACAATGAACAACTCAAAAAAGTATATGGTTTAGAAACCGAAGTTATAAATCGTGTTTTAAAATATTACAAGGTTAGTAACGCTACAAAAGTAATACCCGGAAATTTCAAAATTACAGATCTCAATAAAGCAAACGCAGAAGAATTAAGATCCATTAATGGTATTGGGGAAAAACTTTCTGAAAGAATCATAAAATTCAGAAAATCTTTAGGTGGTTTTTTAGATAACGACCAACTAAGCGAAGTTTATGGTTTAAAACCCGAAGTTATTGAAAGACTTTTTAAACAATTTCAAATACAAAGCAAACCAATTATTAAAAAATTAAACATCAACGAAGCTACTTTCAAACAAATATTACATTTACCATATATTGATTATGAACTCACTAAAAAAATATTTGAATACAAAGATGAATTTGCTGAATTTCAAGAACTTAAAGAATTAAAAAAAATAGACGGTTTCCCTATAGATAAATACGATAGAATAGTTTTATATTTGACCACAGATTACTAACAAGGTAAAAGGTTTTAGGTTAAGGGTTAAAGTC
This sequence comes from Flavobacteriaceae bacterium, assembly GCA_027065775.1. Lineage (GTDB taxonomy): Bacteria > Bacteroidota > Bacteroidia > Flavobacteriales > Flavobacteriaceae > S010-17. The sequence continues at coordinate 24,249 of JAMONN010000237.1, forward strand.
AACCCAAACCTTTAACCCAAAACCTTTAACCCAAAACCCAAATGTACTTTACAGAAGAACACGAATCATTCAGACAAAGTTTTAGAGAATTTCTACAAAAAGAAGTTGTACCTCATATTAATAAATGGGAAAAAGAAGGTAAAATAGAACGTTTTATTTGGGAGAAATTTGGCGA
>JAMONN010000238.1 GCA_027065775.1 Flavobacteriaceae bacterium
AAAATCTCCCGAAAAATTGATAATACTATTCTCTTTAGAGATGTCTCTTGTTTTATTGTAAACACGTTCTAAATCATCTAAGATTTCAATATTTTGATTTTCATTTGTTTGTAATTTTGTTATAATGCCATAGACATCATTGGCAACCTCGTCATGTACTTTTTGAGAAATACGAGTTTCAGTAATATAAACTTGTTTTAGTTTTTCTTTTTTAGTTTTTGATTTTTGAATAAAAAATGTGAATAATGATATTAGTAATAATAGAATACCAATTGTTAGATATATAAATTTGTAAAATCGCTCTTTTGCTTGTTTTATTTCGCTATTTTTTAATTTTATTTCACTCTCTTTTGCCAATTTTTCTTTTTCAGTATAGTCATATTTCATTGCAGCATATTTATTTGCATTTGCTTGTCTTGCTTTAGTAATACTATCTGTTAATGTTTTATATTCAACTATTTTGTTGTTATTATCTATTGCTACTATAAAAGATAATGCTTCGACTTTATCAGAACTACTTTTAATTTTTGATGCTATGTTATAAGCTTTAGTTGCGTAAAACAGTACTTTTTTTGAATCGTTTCGTTCTTTATAATATGTTGCTAAGTTTATATAACTTGAATATTTACCTAAGTCAGATTTTTCTTTTACTCTTATCTTTAATGCAGTTAATAAATTTGATAATGCTTTCGGATTATTAATTTTTGATTGTGCAGTACCTAAGTTATTTAATACTTGTGCAATTTTTAGTTTGTTTTTTGATTTTAAAGTTTTTAGATAAAGATTTTCAAATTCGTTAATTGCCTTTTCAAATTTATTTTGTTTTATGTAAATATTTGCTTTATTATTTAATATTGTATTGATATTGTTTTGCTCTGTGGCAATCATTAATGCTTTGTCGAATAATTCTAATGCTTTATCATAATTATTCAATTCTTTATATAAAATTCCTAATTGATTGTATAAACCCAGTTTTATTTTTATTTCTTTTTTAGTGTTAGTTTTCAGTCTGTCTACTAGCTTTAATGCTTCAATTGCATTCGTTTCACTTTCAAATTGAAAACCTAATATGTTTTGTAAACTTGCAATAAATCTTAAATCTTTAATGATACTTAGGGTGTCTTTATTGGAAAGGTTAAAGTTTTTATGTTTTTTGTAATTTTTTATTGATAATAGTAAATTATCATTATGCCTATTATAATCTGCTAATTTTTTGTAGGCTAATAAGATTTTTAGAGTGTCTTTTAAAATAACACTTTTATCTAAAAGAAGTTTAGCAGTAATAATTGCACTATCGTATTTTTTTAATTTATAATAAAGATAACTTTTCCGATTATATCCTTTTAGTAAATATTTGTTATTGTTTTGGCTTTTACTAAGATTAATTAATTTATTAATGGCAATTAACTTATATTCAATGGGTTTGTTAGTTTCTTTGCTTTTTGAGTAATACTTAAATAAACTATCACTTCTTTGTTGAGCAAAACTATTTATTTTATTTAAACAAATAAATAATACAAAAAAAAAGAGGAATGATTTTTTTAAATTTTTCATTCCTCTAAAGTAATAATTATTTATTAATTATTAATTTTCATTATCGCCATCATCTTCCTCTTCATCTGGTAAAATTTCTCCATCATCGCCAGTTGTTCCTTGTTCTGTTTGTGATGTCTCTAAAAAAGATTCATCAGAAGGTGTACAAGAAAATAATGCAATATTAAGGAAAACCGTAATTGTAATTAGAATTAATTTTTTCATTTTGTTTTAATTTAAAATTAGACATAAGTGTTGCTATCCGAGTCTCTCTCAGAAGCCATGTTTCTTAGAAACATTTATTCAATTATGCTGAGATTGCTCTCGTTTTGGGAAGTGAAAAGTGTAGTACAGGTTGTAAGGTTACTTCCCAGTTGACCGTACATTTACTGCACTACAACTTTTCGAACCAACTAGTTTTGTACAGTTGTTACGGTTGCAAATCGATAACAGTAACTCGTTGATGATGCAAACATATTGCGATGTTCAATTTTTTTATAAGACATAAGCATGACAATACCTTGACAATAGTATGACACTAGCGTTATTAGCAGTTAAGAAGTGATATTTACAAGAAAATAAATATATTTGTTAGAAAAAAAAAGATATGGTTAGAAAAATAGTTAAAGAAGTATTTAAAAAAGCGAAAGAAGAATATGCAGCAACTACTAAAACAACGCTGTCAAAATATATTGCGGAAAAAATTGATGAAAAATTCAACATCAATATAAGTGAACGAACATTAATAAGAAGTTATGATAAATACATTTTAGAAAAAAAAGAGATTGGTTCTATTACAGCAGAAAATGTTGATTTATTGTGTAAATATTTAGGCTATGCAGATTATTCAGATTATAAAAGAAAAAACACATCTATAAAAACAAATAATAGATTTTTGTATTTTGGAGTCCTTGTTGTTTCTGTGTTAATTACTGTTTTTATTTATAAGAATAGATATAATCCGAAAATTCAAAAAAATACAGAATGTATGGTTTGGGAAAATAACGAATATGTAAAAATTTCGTGTGCTAAAGAATACCATCCAAAATTTGGAACAAAAGTGATTGTTTTTGATAAAAAGAAAATGAAAAATATGAAGAAGGTGATATTAAAAAGAAGTACTCCTATTTTTTCAACAAATGGGAAGCCATTGTATTGGTACAGAAAAATAAATTCAAAAGAAGTAGAATTTTTTACAGCACCTGGGTTGCATCCTGTTACAGGTAAGACTTTAAAAGCAATTACAGAAGCAATCTTTTATCGTTATGTGCCTATTCATTCTGATGATAAAGACTCTTTTGTACAACCTTAATCAAAATTACCAACCCCACCAAAATTAATTGTCGTATTGCTCAAGGTATAATTTGAATTGCCGATACCAATTTCAAAATGTGTATTGTTATCGCCTATTTTAATAAATCCGATAGTGTAATATATTCTAAATCGAATAATTGGTCTTTTCTGTGTTAATAACCAAATTTAATTCACTAAACCAACCAATATTTACACTTCTAAATTGAGGAAATTTAAAGATTACATACTTGTCGAATTCTTTATTTTGATTGTTCAATTAACAATCAAGACCTTCAAGGTTTTCAAAACCTTGAAGGTCTAAAAGAGTAAATTGTATTTTTTGTCAATAAAATTATCCGTCAAGTTCAAATAGACTTCTTATTTCAGAATCAATTTGCGACCAATTATATTTATCCTTTTTTGTCCAAATTTCAGTTTTATTAAAAATACTCCCTGTTGGCCAAATCAAACCAATTTCAATTGCTTTAATATATAAGTCACAACTATCTTCTAAGTTTAGTTGGGAAAACGCCCAACACTTCCATTTCACTATTTTGTAACTCCACCAAACCCAACCTATGCAAATAGCAATCATTACACTAATCGTTACAATTATATCTGTATTGTCAAGTTTTAAAGTAACCCAATGAGTTGAATAACCACAAATTAAAACGAATAGAATTAAAGGTAAGTAGATTGTAATTAATCCTTTATTAATAATTTGACTTAAATTTATTTTACTCCTTCACTTTAAGCACCAATTTACCCATTTTTTCGCCTGAAAATAACTTTAAAAAAGTTTCATGAAAGTTTTCAATTCCGTTATAAATATCTTCTTTAGATTTTAGTTTTCCTTGTGATAACCATATGCCTAATTGCATCGCTGCTTTTTGATAATCTTTAGCATAATCAAAAACAACCATACCTTTCATACTTGCTCTAGAAACTAATAAAGATAAATAGTTTGACGGACCTTTTACAGCACTTGTATTATTGTATTGCGATATTGCACCACAAATTACAATTCTTGCATGTAAGGCTAATCTACCTAATGCAGCATCTAATAAATCACCACCAATATTATCAAAATAAACATCTATTCCTTTAGGGAAATGTGTTTTAATTTGTTCTTTAATATCATCATTTTTATAATCGATTGCAGCATCAAAACCAAGTTCCTTAATTAGATAATCGCATTTTTCTTTTCCGCCAGCAATACCAACTACTTTACAATTTTTAATTTTCGCAATTTGTCCAACAACCGAACCAACTGCACCAGCAGCACCAGAAACTAAAACAGTATCGCCTTCTTTTAATTCGCCAACTTCTAAAATACCAAAATATGCTGTCATACCAGTCATACCTAAAACACTTGTATACATTGGTAATGGTGCTAAATTTGGATCGACTTTATGGTAGCCTTTTCCGTTAGTGATTACATATTGTTGTACGCCAGTTTGCCCGTAAACAAAATCGCCAGTTTTAAACTTTTCATTTTTTGAATCGATTATTTTTCCAACGCCACCAGCACGCATTACTGCATTTATTTGTACAGGTTCGATATATGATTTTGTGTCATTTAACCAACCACGCATTGCAGGATCTAATGAAATATATTCACATTGAATTAAAAAATCACCTTCTTTTAATGCAGGAATTTCTGAATCTATTAATTGCCAAGTATCTTCTTTAGGTAAACCTATTGGCCTTTTTTTAAGTGTGATTTGTTTATTTGTCATGTAATGTGTTTATTTTTCCGTAGTTTTCGCAAATTTGTACGTTCTATTTCTGTGAAAATCTGCGGAATCTGCGGGAAACTTCTTAATCTTTATAACCAAAACGTTTTAATTGCTTAGTACTATTCCGCCAGTTTTTATTCACTTTTACATAAAGTTCTAAGAATATTTTTTTGCCAAAGAATTTTTCTAAATCTCTTCTTGCTTCCGAACCAACTCTTTTTATAGATTGTCCTTTATGGCCAATAATAATTCCTTTTTGAGAATCACGTTCTACCATAATTACAGAACGAATTTTAATGATTTTTTCATCTTCAAAAAACTCTTCGGTATCAATTTCTACGGAATACGGAATTTCCTTTTTGTAATGCATCAATATTTTTTCACGAATACTTTCGTTTACAAAAAATCGTTCTGGCTTATCGGTTAATTGGTCTTTTGGATAAAATGCAGGCGATTCTGGTAAGAGTTCTAAAATTTTATCGAAAACGGTTTGTACATTAAAATCAGTTAGTGCTGAGATTGGTAAAATTAATGCGTTTGGCACTTTTTCTTTCCAATGCATTACCGATTCTTCTACTTTTTCTTGGGTAGATTTATCGATCTTATTTATCAGTAATAAAATAGGAATTTTTGAATTGGTGATTTTATTAAAAAACCGTTCATCTTTTAAATCCTTTTCACCAATTTCTACCATATAAACTAGAATATCTGCATCTTCAAAAGCAGATTTTACAAAGTTCATCATAGATTCTTGTAACTCGTAAGCTGGTTTAATAATTCCAGGAGTATCTGAAAATAATATCTGAAAATCATCACCATTTACAATACCTAAAATACGATGTCTTGTAGTTTGTGCTTTTGAGGTGATAATAGATAATCGTTCACCAACAAATGCATTCATTAGGGTAGATTTACCAACATTTGGATTGCCTATAATATTTACGAAACCTGCTTTGTGCGTCATTTAACTGTATCTTTTCGCAAAGATACGCAAAGAATAATGAAGTTGTATAAAGTGTAATAAATTTAGATATTAAAAAACATATCTAGCGCCAAGTGCAATATCAACACCTAAATCATCATTAAAATCCGAAAAACCTAATTCAGGTCTAAAATCTAAAGATAATAAAAGTGGAAAATCAAATTTGTATTCTACTCCAATATCGCCTGCGATAAATAAAAATGTTCCGTCATCTCCTGGTAAATCATCTTTTAATTTCCAAGATCCAAAACCTCCACCAGCACCAACATACCAATTCATTCCGTTAATTAATTGGTCGAAATTAAAAAGCCATTGATGTGTGCCTGTTAATTTAAAAGCATTATAATTTTTATTATTGCGCCATGCAAACCCAATTTCAGCACGATTATTATTATACAAGAATTTTTGATAAGTGATTTCAGCACCTAAACCATCATCATCACCAAAACGTAGACCTAATGTGTTATCGGCTATTTCTTGTGCGTTTAATTGTATTAAGAAAGAAAGTGTAATTAATATTAATAAAATTATTTTTTTCATGCTTGTTGTTTTAATAGTAGATTTTTATTTATAACGAAGATTTTTATTATTTGGTATGAAAAATGTATTAAGGTTGATGATTTAACTTTTTTAAGTTAATTTTGTATAATTAATTATCAAATATGGATTTTATTTTAGGTTTTATTTTCGGAGTTTTAGTATTGGCACTATATTATCTATTTTCAAAAAAATCATTTTTTAAAAGCAAATCTAAAGAACATTCGGTTGTTTTATTAGAGAAGATTAGAAATGTTTCTAAATTAATTACTATTGAAGGAGATTTTAATGAAGTCATGCATTTTTCTGATGTAAAAAATTCTCTATTAAATATGGTTTCTAGTAAGAAAAAAGCCATTGTTTTAGCAAATGCTAAAGTTTTTATTGGTTTTGATATGAGGAAAATTGAATTTGAAGCAAATTCGGATAAAAAATTAATTAAGGTTGTTTTTTTTCCAGAACCTGAAGTCTTAAGTATGGAAACGGAAATAGAATTTTATGATGTACAAAACGGTTTATTCAATAAGTTTGATGCGGAAGAATTAACGGAACTAAACAAAAAAGTAAAGCAAAATATTGCTGAAAAAATACCAGATTCGCCTTTATTACGTTCTGCGCAAACTAAAGCGTTAGAAACCATAAATATTATGGAACAAATGGTAACTACTTTTGGTTGGCAATTAGAATATAATAAAGAAATTGAATCTCCTAAATTGAGTAAAAAAGAGGCTTTGATGCAGTTGTTGAGTTAGATTTTTATTTTACTGTTATATTAATGGTAAATTCTGTTTAGCACATTTATTATTTTCTCGCAAAGTCGCAGAGACGCTAAGAAAATTATGGGTTTTAAGTCGTAAATGTTTGCATAGCAAACATAATTGTGGTTTTGTGAGAACTTCAACTTTGCGACTCTGCGAGATTTTTTTTACCCATTAAAATCGTGATAGCACCGTTATTTTAAATACCTTTATTAATCTACCAACTAACCTTAAACAAGAAATTAGGTGTAAAACCTAAAGAAAATTTATCTACAAATTCAATTGGGTCATTTAAAGAATTGTTACCAGTATATTCTCTACTTAATTGGTTATTCTGATTGTAAATATTCCGTATCGAAAAACCTATTTTTCCGTTAAGGTTTGATTTTTTTGAAAACTTAAAATTGTAGGTAGACGAAAGATCTAATCTATGGTAATCTTCTAAATTTTTAGTATTAATACCTTCAAAAATCACGGAACCATCATCTTGTGTAATTGCTTTTGTAAACGGTTTTCCGTTGCGCCATTTAAAACTTAATGCTAGTTGAAACTTCTTATATTTATAAGATACCGATGTGGTAACTGCATGATTTATTTCATTACTAGCAGTAAAATAAGTATCATTATTCAACCCTTCAAATTTATTTTTAATGGTAATAAAAGAATAACTTAACCAAACATTAAAAGCATTAAATTTCCGTTTGGTATAAAAATCAATACCATTTATTTTTTGTTTTCCGTCTAAAAAACTTGTTCCGTCAGGATTTAAAAAACCTAAGGATAATGTAGTTAAACCAGTCACTTTTTTACGATAGTAATCTATATCAAAACTCCAATTATTTTTTTGATAAATCAACCCTGCAGAAACTTGATTACTATTTATTATAGGAAATTCTTTTTCGTTTGCTAAACGCCATAATCTGTTTTCTAAGGATAAATCACTTAAAATAGTTTCATCAATCTGACTAATAATTTGATTTTTAATTTCGCCAGTAACTTGAAAGATTAAATTCTTTGCTATATTTTTATTTATTACTAGTCGAGGTTCAAATTTAACTTGATTTAAATCGGAATAATAATTTACTCTAAAACCTAAATCAACATTTATAAATTTAGGTTGTACCAAATGATAATTGCTATAAAAGGAATGCGTTCTAACTACCGTTTTATCTTCGTCTAATGTGAAAATAAAATCATCGGTTTGCTCAAAACTATATTTAACATCTTTTAAATTAAACTGATAACCAATCTGTAACTTATCTGTATTGTTTGTTTTTATTTCGGAATCTAAAGTAATGTTAGAATCAAAAATTACGTTTTCTTTTTGAAAGTTAGTCGAAAACTCATTATCTAAACGTGTAGTAAAATTATAATTTAATCGATATTTTGAAACGTTTGCATTAATTTTGTGTGTGACATTATCGTGCTGCTTTTTAGTCCAGTTTATAGCATAACTTTCACTTTTAGTGTCTAAAATATCTTGAAATGATTTATTATCCTCTTTGTTTTTAACCACAAAATCTAAATTATTTTCAATGATTAATGTACTAAACGAAAAATCATTTTTGGCATTTAGTTTATAATTCAATTTCACATTAAAATCCATAAAATTAAAATCGTTATTGGTATTTTCTGTTTCGGATATTTTGGTACTTTGAAAAACCTTATCTGCTAGTTTATTAAAAGTAACCGATTCATAAATATTTGTGTAAGAACTTCTAGCAGATGTTTGTAAACTCAATTTATTTTTTAGAATAGGTATTTCCAAAAAAATAGCTGTATTAATACCATTTATGCCAATGCTAGTTTTGACTTTTTTGGCAATTTTATTAGTGGTTTTTATATCAATAACACTAGAAATACGTTCGCCAAACATTGGGTTTGTACCTTTGTTATAAATAGTAACTTCTTGCGTAATATTTGGATTAAAAGCAGAAATCATTCCAAATAAATGGCCATTATGATAGATATTCATATTGTCCCAAATAATTCTATTTTGATCGCTTGTGCCGCCACGAATAACCAAACCTGTTGCGCTCTCGTTTGGACTAAAAACACCTGGTAATTGTTGAATACTTTCTAAAATATCGGCTTCTATTAAACCTGGTAATAAGGTTAATTTTTTAGGTAATATTTTAAAACTTGCATCTTTATTTTTTGAGATTCCTTTCGTTAAATAATTATAAATAATTACATTATCTAATTGCTGTATATCGGTTCGTTTTTTTTGTTTTTTTACGATATAATAGCGTTCATTTAGTTTTTTAAATTTTAAATTAGAATTTAATTCTAGGTTATTTAAAATATCTTTTAAAATAGCATTTTCGAAATTTACAGTTATTTTTTTGTCTTTTAAAAGAGCATCTATATAAGAAAACTTAACCTCAAATTTATTTTCTAAATCAGTTAATATAGTTGTTATTTCTGTTTTATTATAGATAAAAGAAAAAGTAGTCTTTTCTTGCGAAAAAACTACTAGAGGAAATATCAACCAAATTAAAAAATATTTTTTTTTCATTAATTCTTACTAAGAATTATCTTGTTTTCTGTTATTATTTTATACTTAATATTAGACGCTTTAAATACGGATGCTAAAGCAATAGTTATATTATCATGATTAAAACTACCAGTATAAATTAAATTTTTATTAATTTTTGAGGCATCAATTTTTACATTAAATTGATTTTCGAATTTTGTAATTACATATTCTAATGGTACTGATTTAAAAGTACTTTCGCCATCTAACCATGTTGGTTTTTTTATGATGGTTTTCCAACTTTCTGTAACATTGCCATTAATTTTTCTAAATACTTCGCCAGATTTTAAAATGTGAGTACTATTTTTAGTAATCACTTTTACGCTTCCTTCGTAACAAACGACTTCAAAATAATCTGCCGTAGTGTTTATTTTAAATTGTGTGCCTAAAACTGTAATGTTACCGTTTTTAGTTTCTACCTTAAATGTACTGCCTTTTTTAACTTTAAAAAACGCTTCGCCAGTTAAGAAAACCTCTCTATTAGAATTCCATTTTTTATTATTAAAAGTTAAGGTAGAATTTGCATTTAAAATCACTTCTGAATTATCTAATAATGCGATAGTTTTTTGTTGTCCAAAATGAGATTTATTGATAATTAAATCACTTTTTAAAAAATGATTTAATCCAATAAAAAATAAAACAGTTGCAGCAACTGTAGTAAACCAATTACTATAAAGTTTTCTAACTTTCGTTTTGTTTTTTTGCTGTATTTTTTGTTGAATTTGACTAAACGAATCTTTTTGTGGTTTTAGATTTTTTGCAAGAACTAAACTTTGTTTTATTTTATTATAAGACAAAAATTCTTCTTTAGAGATAAGTTTTTTTAATTCGTTATCTGTAATTGTACCTTCTAGCCATTGTGCTAAAAAAGTGTTATTATCTTGTATGTTTAAATTTGTGTTTTTCATTCTCTATTAATTAGTACAACGACTTTTTATAAAACCCTACTTTTTAAATATTTCCTATTTCTTTTCGGATAATTAATAAAGCATAATGCATTCTTTTTTCCACTGCTTTAACCGAAATACTTAATAATTCGGCAATTTCTCTGTATTTTTTATTTTCTATTCTGCTTAATAAAAAAACTTCACGTTGTTTTTCGGTTAAACTAGCAATGACTATTTCGATTTTGGTTAAAAACTCTTTTTCTTCTAGTAAAAATTCTGGAGATTCATTGGTTGAATTACATATAAACGCATGTCGATTTTTTCGCACTACTTTTTCGTGTTTCTTTACATTTAAATATAAATTGTTTGCAGTAGTATAGAGTAAACCTTTTACGGTTTCATATTTAATAATAGCGCATTTTTGCCAAAGTATGACAAAAGTATCTTGCATAATATCTTCGGCTATTTGTAAATCGCCGTATTTAAAATAAAGAAAACGTTTAATGTCTTCTGCATATAAATCAAAAACCTCTTTAAAGACTTTTGGATTGCAAATATTTTTGTTTGTATTTTCCATAAATTTGTTGCTGCAAAACTATAAAAATATTTTTTAATTTTAAAAGTAGGGTTAATTATCAGGTTCTTGTAGTAGAAGTACTAAAATATTTATTAACTCTTAAATTATTACAAAAATGAAAAAAATGAAATTACTTTTGTTTAGTATGTTTATTACTCTTTTGACTTTTACTTCGTGTACAAATGATGATGTGGTAAACACTACTAATAACGTTGAAAATAGTGCTTCGGTAAAAACAGCACTAGCCGAACTAGAAACACATTTTGATGAAAATGGAAGATTAGATCCTTTAAAAAACCCGATAGGCAATATCTTTTTTGATTTTTGTTTTGATTTTGTTTATCCTATTAACTTAACTTATAATACAGGTGTAGATGTAACTGTAAATAGTTTTGATGAATTGGTTGGTGTTATTTTAAGTTCTACAGATACTTTATTTATTAATGGTATTTCTTTCCCTTTTGATGTAGAAATTTTTGAGCAGGGGCAAATAGTTGTACAAACTATTTCTAATGAACAAGAATTTGCAACGTTAATCGAAACTTGTGGTTTTGAGGATGAAGAATGCATTTGTACAACTGAATATGCACCAGTTTGTGTAGAAATTGGTAATCCAAATGATGGTGGTGATTTTATTATAGAATTCCCTAATGCTTGTCATGCAGAATGCGAAGGTTTTACACAAAACGATTTTGTAGATTGTGAAGATAATGGTAATCCAATTAGTGATGATGATTGTTTTGAATACGTTTTTCCTATTTCTGTGATGGATCAAAATGATGTAGTGGAAATAAATTCAATTGAAGAATTAGAATTATTTATTTTTGTAAATGGAAATGCAAATTTTATTTACCCTTTTGAAGTAATTCAAGAAGGAGATATGGTAATTATTATAGAAAACGAAAATGATTATATTACATTATTAGAATCTTGTAATACTACTACATGTGAAGACGAATGTCCTCAAGATGGTAATCCTGTTTGTGTAAGTGATAATGGTCTAATTATAGAATTTGCAAATGAATGTTTAGCATTCTGTGCAGGTTATACACCAAATAACTTTGTAGATTGTAATTCTTCAGATTGTGAATCTAACTGTCCTGAAATTACAGTTTATGCACCCGTTTGTGTTAATGTTGGAAATGAAATCATAGAATTTGAAAGTGAATGTTTAGCACTATGTGCAGGTTATACACCTAATGATTTTGTAGAGTGTAATCCAACAGGTAATGATTGTGAAGATGATTGTCCTCAAGACGGTAATCCTGTTTGTGTAAGTGATAATGATCAAATTATAGAGTTTGCAAATGAATGTTTAGCATTCTGTGCAGGTTATACACCAAATAACTTTGTAGATTGTAACCCAATAGGTAATGATTGTGAAGATGATTGCCCGCAAGATGGTATTGCAGTTTGTGTTTTAGCAGATAATAATGAGATAGTAGAATTTGCAAATGAATGTTTAGCATTTTGTGCAGGTTATACACCAAATAACTTTGTAGATTGTAATGATAATGGTAATAATGATGACTGTTGGTCATTTGTTTACCCTATACTTATAAATATTGGAGGCGAACAATTAACAATCAATTCAGATAATGATTTTGATGCACAATTTGATCCAAATAATTCAAGTTTAGTTTATCCGTTTGATGTAACAATAAATGGCGAAACACAAACAATAGTTACACCAAATAATTTCTTTGAAATTGGTGAATTTGCAAATAGATGTGAATAAATAATTCCCTTAAGTTTGATTGATAAAAACTGTTTCTAATTTATTTTAGAAACAGTTTTTATTTATTTAAAATCTAAATACTATTCCAACCTTGCGCAGTTAATTCAATTTTTTGCTCTGCTCTAGTGACTAGATTAACACCTTGATTTTTCTCGGTCATAAAACCGATAACAGTTAAATGCGGATTTCCTTTAATTTTATCAAAATCTTTTTGAGAAACAGTAAAAAGTAATTCGTAATCTTCGCCACCACTTAAGACAACTGTTGTGCTATTCATATTAAATTCTTCGCAAGTAGAAATAACTTGTTGGTCTAAAGGCAATTTATCTTCGTATAAATCACAACCAACATTAGATTGTTTACATAAATGAAGAATTTCTGAAGATAAACCATCCGAAATATCAATCATAGCCGTTGGTTTTACCTCTAATTCTTTTAAAAGAGTAACAATATCTTTTCTAGCTTCAGGCTTTAATTGTCGTTCTACTAAATAATTATATTTTTCTAAATCAGGTTGTGAATTCGGATCTACTTGATACACTTGTTTTTCGCGTTCTAAAACTTGTAAACCTAAATAAGCGCCACCTAAATCACCAGAAACTACTAATAAATCGTTTGGTTTAGCACCATTTCTGTAAGTAATTTCTTCTTTTTTTGCTTCGCCAATTGCAGTGATGCTTATTAATAAACCTTTGGTCGAAGAAGTTGTGTCGCCACCAATTAAATCTACTTTATAATTTTTACAAGCTAAATGAATTCCTGCATATAATTCTTCTAACGCTTCTAAAGAAAACCGATTAGAAACAGCAATAGAAACCGTTATTTGTGTTGCCATTCCGTTCATGGCATAAATATCGGATAGGTTTACCATTACGGCTTTGTAACCCAAATGTTTTAAAGGCATGTATGCTAAATCAAAATGCACACCTTCAATTAATAAATCGGTTGAAATTAATGTTTCGTTTTTTAATTTTAGCACAGCTGCATCATCACCAATACCTTTTACGGTTGATTTGTTTTGAATAGTTGTCATTTTAGTTAAATGTTCTATTAAACCGAATTCGCCTAAAGAAGCTAATGATGTTGTATTTTGATTTTTGTTTTCTAACATTTTGCAAAGGTATTATTTAATTCTAAAATTTTAATTCTAAATTTTGAATTAAAAAAGTAATATATTTGAAAAAACAATTTTATTCCTGCGAAGGCAGGAATCTGATTAATTAAAGAGATTTCCTTCCGTAGGAAGATAGATAAAAACAAACAATGTAAGAATTGAGTATCACAAATCAAATATTAAACAACGCATTAAAAAATGCCAAATCTATTTGTATCAACAAAGATTCCAAATTAATATTTTTTAGCGATATGCATAAAGGTGACAACTCTTATGCAGATGATTTTGCGCATAATGTAAAGATATATAAGTATGCGTTACAACATTATTATACAGAAGGTTTCATCTATTTTGAATTAGGTGATGGCGTTGAATTATGGGAAAATAAATCTTTCGAACCAATTTATAATACCTATAAAGATATTTTTGATTTACAATTAAAATTTCATAAACAAGATAGATTACATTTACTTTGGGGAAATCATGATATGGTTTTTAAGGATAAAAATGTGGTAGAAAAAATGCTAAACAAATTTTTTGCGGACAAACAATCCAAAGATAAAAAACTACTTTTTGATGTAGATTTTAAGGAAAGTATTTTGTTAGAAATTGAAAATACCGATAAGAATATTTTATTAATTCATGGCCATCAAGCAGATTTTATGAATTATGTTTTTTGGAAATTTAATCGATTTTTAGTGCGCTTTTTATGGATGCCTTTACAGAAAACATTTGCATTTAAAGACCCAACAAGTCCTGCTAAAAATTTCAGAAATTCCATTAAAGTGGAGCGAAAATTAAAAAAATGGATTTTCAAAAATAACAATCAAATGGTAATTGCAGGTCATACACATAGACCAAAATTCCCTGATGCTGGCGAAATACCTTATTTTAACGATGGTTCTTGTGTGCATCCACATTCTATTATAGGCATTGAAATTGTTAACCTAGAAATTTCACTAGTAAAGTGGCATGTAAAAGATGCTAAAATTGTAAAAGATATTTTAGAAGGTCCAAAGGATATTTCGTTATTCAATTAAACAATTAATTACAATCGTCTAGGATAAACAGTCAATCGTTGTCCGATTTTTAAATTAGTAGATTTCAAACCATTCCAGCGTTTTAATTTAGCAACACTAACACCATAACGTTTAGCAATTTTACCTAAAAAATCACCACTTTTTACTTTGTAACGAATTCGATTATTTAATTCGGTATATTTTGGTAATGGTTTTTCTCTTTTGGCAGCATCTGCAATAGCAAATGAATAGATACGATCTTCGTTTTGTACAAATGATCCAATTAAATTACTAGGTAAAGTTAAGGTGTAATTTCGATCTTTTAGAACAGGTATTATCTCTAACTTATATTGTGGATTCAAAAATTTAAGCACGTTTTTATTAATAGGTATTGCCTGTGTAATTTGATCAAAAGTTAATTGCTTTCGTACTTGAATAGTGTCGGTTTGAAAATATTGAATTTTAGTTTCTGTAGGTGTAATACCGTGTAAATCACCATATTCAAATAAATACATAGTGGCATAAAATAACGGAACATAACTAGCAGTTTCTCTAGGTAAATGATGTCTTAAGTTCCAGTAATTTCTAGAACCGCCAGAACGTCTAATTGCTTTATTAACATTTCCAGGTCCCGAATTGTAGGCCGCTAAAGCTAAATCCCAATCATTAAAAGTAGTATGTAATTGTTTTAAAAATTTACAAGCAGCAATAGTCGATTTTAAAACATCATGACGCTCATCTACATAAGAACTCACTTTTAAATCAAATTGTAAACCAGTAGCATACATAAATTGCCATAAACCAGAAGCGCCAACTCTAGATTTTGCTGTCGGATTTAAAGCGGATTCGATGATAACTAAATATTTCATTTCTAACGGAATGCCATACTTTGCCAATTGTTCTTCAATTAATGGAAAGTAATATTTAGATTTTGCCATTAAATTGGCATATTTATCTTTTCTGTTTTTTATAAAAGACTTAATGATACGCTCTAATTGTTCATTATATTCTACAAAAAATGGTGTTTTACTATCTAAGTATGCTAATCGTTGTTTTAAGACTTCGGTGGTTAATTCGGAATAATTTTCAGTGGAAACATAATTAGTTTCTTCTAAATTTAAAGGTGAATTTGCTAAAGCACTAAACCATAAACGATCTACTTGTTTAGTAAAATAATCATCCGATAATAAACTTAAATCTTCGTTAATATATGTTTCGGTTATTGGTTGGATTGTTTCCATTTTTGGAATGGAATCTATTACTAAATTTTTCGGAATAGAAATGGAATCGTTCAAAATAAGTTGCTTTTCCGATTGAGAAAATAATGAAACCGAGAACAATATTAAAAGAAATAAAAATGATTTTTGCATAGTAAAAAATAAACGACCAAATTATAATAATATTTGATTAAATAGTAAAAAATCAGCATAATATTTGCTCAAACAAAATATAATCACAATATTTGTTTTCTTTTAACCAAACAACAATTTTTAGCATGAAATTAATTCAAATTAAAAAATTAATACTTGTTTTATTTACAATTTTACCTTTATGTATAGTAGCACAAACGGTTTCAGGTACTGTAAATGATGAAAATGGCGAAGTAATGCCTTTTGCAAATGTAATAGAAAAAGGTACAACAAACGGTACAACTACAGACTTAGATGGTAAATTTACTTTAAGAGTAAGTATTTTACCTACGACATTGATTGTAAATTCTTTAGGTTATTCAGAAATTGTTTTACCAATTAGTACAACAGATAATATTACTGTAAATCTAAAAGAAGAAGGTTTAGGTTTAGATGAGGTTGTTATAACAGGTAATAGAGCAAAACCAAGAACTATATTAGATTCACCTGTGCCAATCGATAATGTTAGTGCTAAAGAATTAAGAAATAGTGGTAAAGTTACTGTAGAAGATATGTTAACCTATAAGATACCATCTTATAATTCATCACAGCAAACGGTTAGTGATGCAACAGCACATTTTAATCCAGCAGATTTACGTGGTTTAGGACCAAGTAGAACATTAGTATTAATAAACGGAAAACGTAAAAATCAATCAGCATTAGTATATATTAATGACACGCCTGGTAAAGGTGAAGTTGGTACAGATATGAAATCTATTCCTGCTGCGGCAATTGAACGTATTGAGGTTTTACGTGATGGTGCTTCTGCACAATACGGATCGGATGCTATTGCAGGTGTAATTAATATTATTTTAAAGAAAAATGTAAAGGAAGTAGAAGCAAATATTTATTCTGGTATCACTACCGAAGGCGATGGTTTTGAGGTTGGTGCAGATATAAATGGTGCTGTTAGTGGTAAAAATGGTGGTTTTGTAAATTATACAGTTGGTATGAGTCATCAACAACATACTAATAGAGCAGGAGAACCTGGCGAAGATCTTCTTTTTGGTGTGCCGAGCACAGATCCTTGGATTCAAGCAAACCCAGATTTAGGTATGACTGTTGGTCAGCCAGATATGAATACGGGTGAAATATATTTTAATGCAGAATTACCAACAAAGTTGGTTAAATTCTATAGTAATTTAGGAGTTACTTTGCGTAAAGGAAAATCATTTGCATTATATAGAGCACCATATTGGGTTTCTGATGATGATTTTTTATTACATAATGAAAACGAAGAATATCAAGGTTTTCAACCAACTTTTGAAACAGACATTACAGATTTTATGTTTACAGGTGGTGGAAAGTTTAAAGTTGCAGGTTTTGATACCGATGCAAGTATAACTTATGGAATAAACTCTGTAGATTATACCATTGGTAATACATTAAACCTTGGGTTACAACAAAATTTTGCGGATAACGGTTTAGATGGTTCTATTGGTCCAACAGAATTTGAAGCTGGCGGTTATAGATTCAGTAATATTATTGGTAATTTAGATGCTAGTAAAGGTTTTGGAAAAGTTAGTTTGATTTTTGGCGCAGAATTAAAAATTGAAAATTTTGAAGCAGTTTCAGGAGAACCTGCATCCTACCTTTATGGTGGAGCACAATCATTTCCAGGTTTGCAACCTAGTAATAGAGTAGATGAAGATAGAAAAAGTTTTGGCGTTTATACAAATATAGATTACGATGTTACCGAAGATTTTTTAATTGGTGGAGCAGTTAGGTATGAAAATTATGATGATTTTGGAGATAACATTTCATACAAAGTAAATGCGAGATATAAAATAGGTAAAAATGCAATAAGAGGTTCTTATAGTACAGGTTTTAGAGCACCTTCTTTACATCAAATATATTTAAGTAATGTACAAACGTTAGTTTCAGGAGGTACAATTTCTAATCAAGGTACTTTTAATAATGTAGATTCGGTTATTAGAGATGATTTAGGGGTAGAACAATTAAAAGCAGAAACATCCACAAATATTTCTGCTGGTATTACAGTAAATCCTATCAGAAACCTATCTTTTGCTATTGATTATTACAAGGTAGATATGGATGATAGAGTTTTGTTTACTGGTGAAATAGGTGCTGACGGTGATGGAGTAATTAATGGATCTAATCCTGTTGAAGATATTTTAGCAGATAATGACATTACAAGTTTAAAATTCTTTACAAATGCTGTAAATACAGAAACTCAGGGTGTTGATTTTGTTGTTAGTTATAATAACATTCGTTTCCCTAAAGGAAAATTAGGATTCAATTTAGCATTTAACTGGAATGAAACAGAAATTGTTGAAGTAAATAATAATTCACAAATTTTAGTAGACAATGGTTATGAAATTTTTAACCGAAAAGAAGCAAGTAGAATAGAATCTTCTAGACCAAATATTAAAGGTTCTTTAGGTGTAAACTATGAACAAGAAAAATTCACGGTAAGTTTAAATAATACGTATTTTGGTGAAGTAACTTGGCAACATGCATCTGATCCTTTAAAAGATCAAACATTTGCAGGTAAAGTACTAACCGATGTAGTATTTGGTTATCAAATTTCAGCAGCAATAAAATTTAATTTAATTGTAGATAATGCTTTAGATGTTTATCCAGACGAAATTGACACTAAAGGTGACGTAGTAACTGATTTAGGTGGTAGATTTAAATATCCTTGGGAAGTTAACCAATTTGGTTTCTTAGGTAGAAAAGTTAGAGCAGGTTTTAACTTTAGGTTTTAAATAAAACGTATTAAAAAATATAAAAAGCTCTAATAAATTTAAATTTATTAGAGCTTTTTATATTTTTTAAATTGAAGTCGAACTCGAAAATGAACTCGAAACAGAAACAAAGTAAAAATCCAAACCTCAATACCATACAAATCAGCGAAAATCAGCGAAATCTGCGGGAGAAACCTCAAAGAAACTCGAACTTGAACTTGAAAATGAATTCGAACTCGAAACAGAAACAAAGTAAAAATCCAAACCTCAATACCATACAATTCTGCAAAAATCAGCGAACTCTGCGGGAGAAACCTCTAAAATGAAGTTGAAGTTGAACTCGAAACAAAACCCAAAGTAAAAATCCAAACCTCAAACACCATACAATTCTGCGAAAATCAGCGAAATCTGCGGGAGAAAAACCCCAACGAAACACAATTTAATATTCCTGTTTTATATTTTTAACTTCGAGTTCGACTTCATTTTCAATTTCAAGTCAATTAGGGTAAAACCTTTTGTAGTTGTTAATAAAAGAACAAAAACAAACAGGTTAATCGAAGTTAAAATTGAAGTCGAAACTGAAAATAAGTAGAAAAACCAACCAAAAAGATCTTTGCAATTCTGCGAAAACTAACAAGATCTACAGGAGAAAAATTCAAAGAGAAGAGACTCGATTATTACTCCTGTTTTGTAACTTCACCTTTACCTTCATTTTCGACTTCAACTTCAAACAGGTTAATCAATTGTTTTTCATAAAAATACTCATTTAAAAGAATAAAAATTTTCTTGATTTTGGCTATATTGCAAACTTATTAAGTAACAACACATTTCTATAATGAAAAAATTTCTTCTACCCTTAGTTTTTATATTTCTATTTAGTTTTTTTAATTCACAAATTTCTGCGCAGTCTATAACTTCTGGACCCAAACCTGTGATAGATAAAATTAGACCAGATGGTATAAATGTACCGTTAACAGTAACAGCATCAGACCCAATTACACAAGAAATATTAACCTATGAAGCAACCATTATATGTGGACAAACTTCTGTGGAATTAAAAGCACAGTTTAATGAAAACTTAGGTATAACAGATTCGTATTCTGTGGAATCGATACCTTATGCACCAGTACGTTTTGGGTTTGAAGGAACTTTGCCCGGAGCGAATATTATTATGCCTGATGATGATTATTTTACAGACGTTATAGATATGGATGCTGGTGGTGGAACTGATTTTAAAATTTGCTTTTTTCAAAATACTTATACACAGTTTATTATTAATGATAATGGTGTGGTTACCTTTGATTTAACAGAAGCTACTAATCATGTTGGAGGAGATCCTTCAAGAGGTGGTTGGAGTTTAAGATATTCTGCTGCTGAAGCCGCTGATGCTGTTGCGGAAGGTATCGATATTGATGCTGTAGCTGGTAGTCCAATTAGAATGAAAACTAATGGTAATCGATTTTTATTAAATAACTCTATTTATTTACCTGGTCATGATTTGATTACTACAGGTTTAACACTGCCAAACGAATTTTATTATAATGTGTATGGTACAGCACCAAATAGAAGAATGGTTATTGGTCTTAAAGAAATACCAATGTATGGTTGTTTCGGTATTACACAAACCCACCAAATTATAATATATGAAACTACTAACATTATAGAAACTCACATACAAAATATAGATATTTGTGCTGCTTGGAATGGTGGTTTATCACTTATTGGTATTCAAAACGATGCTAGAGATCAATCTTTTGTTGCACCTGGAAGAGATACTGGTGTTTGGGATGCTGCTTTTGAATCTTGGCGTTTTATACCAGATGGAGCAACTACAACACCACCAGTTTTTACATGGTATAGAACTTATGACTACTTAACAAATACAGGTACACCAATTATTATTACTGACGTAGATGATTCCGCAATACCTTTTGACCCTCATAATCCAAACCAAGTATTTAATCCACTTGTAAATACAAGGTATTTTGCGGAAGTAAGATATATAGAAGCTTGTTCAGGTTTACCAGTAGTTTCTACTGTAAATGTAGATATAGTTGTTGATAACGATTTACAAGGCGAAATAGTAGAAGATGCTACTTTAACACCAATAGAAGATGTATTCTTTTGTGCAGGTTCTGGTGATACTTTAGTGGTTAAAGCAGAAACTACATTTGATCCACTGGTATATTTTGTTGATTATCAATGGCGAGAAGTTTCTGGACCTAGTAATGTTGGTTCAATGCAAACCTATACTATTGATAGCGCAGCAATAGAATTAGCAGGTAATACAAATGAAATTTACGAAGTAACAATGTCTTTATATTTAATTGGCCAGACACCAGGAGTAGATACGCCTGCTTGTTCTGTTTCAGATTTGGTAAATGTTATTGTTGGTACGCCATCTTTTGATGGTTTGTTGGCTACTTATTGTGCGGGTGATCCAATATTAAACCCAAACCCTATACCTGAAAACATTTTACCTACTACAGGTGTAATTGTGTTTACAATTAATAATGGAGGAGTTATTGATGCTAATACAGGTGAAATAGATTTAATTGCTTCAGGAACAGGTGCAGATAATACAGGTATTTTTGAAATTATACTAACTGCAGGAACAGTGCCTTTTGCTTGTTCTACAACACCTTTTGTAATAAACATTAGTTCGTTTAGTTACCCAAGTGCGAGTGTTTGTGTCAACGATGTAGTAAATCCGTTACCAACAGCAACCACTTCTGGCGGAGATTACACGATAGATAATGGTGGTTCAATAAATATATTAACAGGAGAAATAGATTTAACCGATGTTATTTACACCACAGGAGGAACAGATAACACTGGTGATTTTGAGATTACTTATACCGTAGGAGTAGCACCAAATGATTGTGGGGTTACCTTTGATTTACATGTTACTTCATTTGATTATCCGAGTGCAGTATTTTGTGCTGCCGATACCAATCCAGTAGCAACAAACATTACTACTTCAGGAGGTGTTTTTAGTATTAATAATGGAGGTGTTTTAGCAGATACATCGACAGGAGAGATAGATTTAGCCGATGTTATTTTCACTACAGGAGGAACAGATGGTACAGGTAATTTTAGAGTTACTTACACTACAGGCGCACCTACAAACTGTACGATTTATTTTGATATATCGGTTGTTTTTATTAGTTATCCAAGTGCAGAAATTTGTTTAACAGATACTACTCCAAATCCTACGCCTGATTCAAATGCTTTCATTATTGCAGGTGGTGTTTTCAGTATTGATAATGGAGGCGTTATAAATATAACAACAGGAGAAGTAGATTTAACAGCAGCTATATTTGATACAGGTGGCACGGATAACAGTGGAGATTTTGAGATTACTTTTACCTTTGGAACACCGCCAGATGATTGTGGAGTTACCTTTGATTTACATGTTACTTCATTTGATTACCCGAGTGCAGTATTTTGTGCTGCCGATACCAATCCAGTAGCAACAAACATTACTACTTCAGGAGGTATTTTCAGTATTAATAATGGCGGTGTTTTAGCAGATACAACGACAGGCGAGATAGACTTAACCGATGTTATTTTTACTACAGGAGGAACAGATGGTACAGGTAATTTTAGAGTTACTTACACTACAGGTGCACCTACAAACTGTACGATTTATTTTGATATATCGGTTGTTTTTATTAGTTATCCAAGTGCAGAAATTTGTTTAACAGATACTACTCCAAATCCTACGCCTGATTCAAATGCTTTCATTATTGCAGGTGGTGTTTTCAGTATTGATAATGGAGGCGTTATAAATATAACAACAGGAGAAGTAGATTTAACAGCAGCTATATTTGATACAGGTGGCACGGATAACAGTGGAGATTTTGAGATTACTTTTACCTTTGGAACACCGCCAGATGATTGTGGAGTTACCTTTGATTTACATGTTACTTCATTTGATTACCCGAGTGCAGTATTTTGTGCTGCCGATACCAATCCAGTAGCAACAAACATTACTACTTCAGGAGGTATTTTCAGTATTAATAATGGCGGTGTTTTAGCAGATACAACGACAGGAGAGATAGATTTAGCCGATGTTATTTTCACTACAGGAGGAACAGATGGTACAGGTAATTTTAGAGTTACTTACACTACAGGCGCACCTACAAACTGTACGATTTATTTTGATATGAATGTTACTTCATTTAGTTATCCAAACACGAGTGTTTGTGAAGATGACACATTAAATCCATTACCTGATAACATAACAACTGCAGGTGGTATTTTTACTATAGATAACGGAGGTGTTATCGATGCTGCAACTGGAGAAATAGATTTAACCGATGTTATTTATACTACAGGCGGAACGGACAATAGTGGGGAATTTGTGATTAGCTATACTGTAGGTGTAGTTCCAGATGATTGTACGGTTACATTTGATTTAGATATCAGTACTTTACCCAATGTTACAGTACCTAATACTTTATCTTTAGTAAGTTGTAATAATAATTTACCACCATTAATACCAGAAGCAGATTTTAATATAGATGATTTTGATTCAGATATATTAAATGTACAAGATCCAGCGGATTTTACAGTAACATATCAGGATCAAAACGGAGATGCATTTGTAATAACAAGTGGTATTCCTTTTGTAAGTGAAGAACAAACTATTACTGCAACTGTAACTAATAATGCAACATTATGTACAAACACTATTAGTTTCAATTTAACCATTGTACCTGGAGACGATACTAGTTTCTACTACGAAGATGCAAACGGCGATGAACCAATACCAGATTCAATAACTGGCATCGCAACAATACATTTATGCAAAGAACAAAGCGGTACAGTGGTAAACCCATTACCTCATGATGCCACCACATTTGCATCTGGAGGTAATTTCAGTATTTTACCAGCAACAGGAGCTGGAGGTGCATCTATCATAAATCCAAATACAGGCGCTATAGATTTTACAGTGATTGAAGTAAATACCTACATAATAAGTTATACTTCTGTAGTAAGTGTAACTTTCCCTTGTCCAACAACTACAAATTTCGAATTAATTGTAGATCCAAGTGTAGATGCGTCTATAACAATTTCGGTTACAGAGGTATGTGAAGATGATACTACAAACCCACAAGTTACAATTGACAATAATATTTCTATTAATCAAGGCGGTGTTTTTTCTATAACAACTACCACAGGTAATGGTACTGCAGAAATAGATGCTGCTACAGGCGAAGTTAATTTAGCAAATTCAGATGCTGGAATCTATGATATTACCTATACAATAAATACTGTGTGTACAGATGCACAAACAATCCCATTAGAAATAATAGGTTTACCTGAATTTACTCTACCAGATACAGCATATATTTGTCCAGATGGTGTAGATGCAAACGGAGACCCAATTTTAAATACAGGTGCAGAAATAATTGCAATTAGTAATGTTCCAGGTAGTAATTATACCTATGAATGGTTTGATTCTAATAATGTGCCTGTAAACACAGTAGAATCAACTATTGATACTAATGATACTTTAATTTTAAACGATCCAATAGCAGATATAGGTCTTTATTATGTAATCGCAACTTCAACTTCT
>JAMONN010000239.1 GCA_027065775.1 Flavobacteriaceae bacterium
AAAAGAAGGTTAACTGTTAAATTTAAAGAATTTGAAAATAAATTAAAAATTGAAATAAAAAATGGTAAATATGATTTTATTAGTTTAGATGATGATAAAGATAAAAACAGTTTATATTTGATAAATAAAAATCCATCAAATTTTTGATAAATCGCATATTTTAGCAGATAATCACAAGTTTACGTCACGAATTTGTCAAGTATTAATAAATAGTAATCGTTAAACACAGTATTAATAAGAGTTAACAATAATTCGTTTCATTCTTTCCGCAAATGCGACCAGAGAAAAAGCGAATAGCGATGAGCGAAGAGGAAAAAGTAGTTTTTGAAATTCTTAAAAAAGCAGAAAAAATAGAATTATCAGAATTAAAATCACTAGCTGGTTTAAGTAATAAAAAATGGGATAAAACCATTAAAGGTTTAACTAAAAACAAATTAGCAAAAGTTGAGAAAACGGATGATGGTTTGTTTGTAGAAATTTTTGGGTGATTTTTTTAACCGCAAAGGTCGCAAAGATTTACGCAAGGTTCGTCAAGGTTCGTAAAGGGTTTTGTACAAATTGATTATTTTTATTAACTTGCAATATGAATGCTATAGAAAAAAACAAAAGTAAATTGATTATTTTGTGTAAAAAACACAAAGTAAATTCTTTGTATGCGTTTGGTTCTGTGCTAACTTCTAATTTCAAAAAAGATAGTGATATTGATTTATTGGTCACTTTTAATAAAGTTAATCTGAATGATTATGCCGATAATTATTTCAATTTCTTATTTTCTTTGGAAGATTTATTTAAACGAAAAGTTGACTTAGTAACTGAAAAATATTTATCAAACCCATATTTTATCAAATCGGTAAACAAGACGAAACAATTAGTTTATGAATGATAAAATAAAAAAATGGTTGTTTGATATCCTTTCTTCTATTAATGAAATTGAATCTTATTTTATAACTAACAAAAGGGATTTTTTTGAATTTCAACAAAACATAATGCTCAAGCGTGCTATTGAAAGAGATTTAGAAATAATTGGCGAAGCCGTAAATAGAATCTTAAAAGAAGATGATTCTTTTCAAATTTCAAATGCACGAAAAATTATTGGATTAAGAAATCAAATAATTCACGCTTACGATAATATTGACACTGAATTAATATGGGGAATTGTTATAAATAGTATACCACAACTTAAAATTGAAATTGAAGAGTTATTGGATTAATGCAAAAAAATAATCACTTACTCCAACGCTTCCAATTCTAACTGCAATTTTTTCCAATCGTTTTCTCAAATTTTAAAATAGAATTATCAGACTTAAAATCACTAGCTGGTTTAAGTAATAAAAAATGGGATAAAACCATTAAAGCTTTAACTAAAAACAAATTAGCAAAAGTTGAGAAAACGGATGATGGTTTGTTTGTAGAAGTTATTTAATCAGTCAAGGTTTTACTTAAAGAGAAACCTTGACTGAAATATTTATTCATACGATGTCTTTAAGTCATCGTATGAATTATTTAAAGTGATTTGAAATTTTAGTACTATTCTACTCCAACGATTCCAATTCTAAATGCAATTTTTCCCAATCGTTTTCTAAAACTTTTACAGCATCTTTTTTTGCTTGGTAATTTTCGAAAAAATTAGCACGTTTAGAAACTTCATCATAATTTTCAGCAAGTTCTGCATCTAAATTAATAATTTCTTTTTCTGTTTTAGAAATTTTACTTTCAATATTATTAATTTTTTTCTGTACCTTTTTTAATAGTTCTCTTTTTTCTTTATTTGGTTTTTCAACTTTAGCAACTTTCTTTTTAGCGTTTAGTTTCTTTTCTGCTTCACGCATGTTTTCCAAATTATGCGTATCTAAATAATAATCTATATCGCCTAAGTATTCTTTTATTTTATGGTCTTTAAATTCGTAAACTAATTCGGTTAAACCTTGTAAGAAATCTCTATCGTGTGATACTAAAATAAGCGTTCCTTCATAATCATGCAATGCTTGTTTTAATACATTTTTTGAAGCAATATCTAGATGATTTGTAGGTTCATCCATTATTAATACATTAAAAGGCATTAATAACATTTTACAAATAGCCAAACGATTTCTTTCGCCACCCGAAAGTACTTTTACTTTTTTGTCAGACGCATCGCCGCTAAATAAAAACGAACCAAGCATATCTCTAACTTTAAGTCTATTTGTATCGGTTGCAGCATCTTCCATAGTTTGTAGAACCGTTTTTTCGCCATCTAAATAATCTACTTGATTTTGCGCAAAATAACCAATTTCTACATTATGTCCTTTTTTACAAATACCAGAATGTTCAATTTCACCAACCATAATTTTAGCTAAGGTTGTTTTTCCTTGTCCGTTTTGTCCTACAAATGCTAATTTACTATTTCTTTCAATTCGTAAATGTACATTTTGCAATACTTTTTTATCTTCGTAATTTTTACCTAAACCTTCAATTTCAAAAACTACTTTTCCTGGGTTTTTAGAAATCGGAAAACGTACTTTCATTACTGCATTATCATCTACATCTACTTCTATACGTTCAATTTTATCTAATTTTTTCATTAGACTTTGCGCCATAGATGCTTTGGTTGCCGATGCTCTAAATTTATTGATTAATTTTTGAGTTCGTTCAATTTCTTTATCTTGATTTTTTTGTGATTGCAATTGCTTTTCTTTTATTTCAGCACGCAACACTAAATAACCTGAATAGGCTTTTTTAAAGTCATAAATCTGACCTAAAGAAATTTCGATAGTTCTATTAGTTACATTATCTAAAAACATTCTATCATGCGAAACCATCATGATAGCACCATTAAATCCTTTTAAAAAGTTTTCAAACCAAATAATAGATTCTATATCTAAATGGTTTGTAGGTTCATCTAATAATAAAATATCATTTTCTTGCAATAATAATTTTGCTAATTCAATTCGCATACGCCAACCACCAGAAAATGTTTCGGTTAAACTATTAAAATCTTCTTCTGAAAATCCTAAACCTTTTAATATTTTTTCGGTATTACCTTGGTAATTATAACCGCCAAGTAATTCATAACGATGTTGATTTTCATCTAAATCGTTCATTAAATTATTATAATATTCACTTTCGTAATCTGTTCTTTCGGCTAATTCGGTATTTATTTGTTCTAATTTTTTTTCAATTATAACAATTTCACCAAATGCTTGATAAGATTCTTCTAGAACTGTTCTTCCTTTTTCGAATTCTATGTCTTGTTTTAGAAATCCGATTTTTAATTCTTTTTCTAAAGCAATTGTTCCTTTGTCGTATTCTTGTTCTTTGGCAATAATTTTTAAAAGTGTTGATTTTCCTGCACCATTCTTACCAACTAAACCAATTCTGTCACCAGATACCAATTTAAAACTGATACCTGCAAATAAATCTTCACCTGAAAAAGAAACTGTAATATTATGAGCGTTTAGCATCTAAAGTTACTAAGTTAATTAAATTATTATTATAAATTTGCTGTCGATTAGCAGTCGACGAAAATAAGAAAATTATCTTACAATTAATATTGCAATATGTTTAAAAAAGGATCCAAGTTATATAGTATTTTTAAATTTAGATGTCCGAGTTGTCATGAGGGCAATTTTTATGTGGATAATAATCCATATCATTTAAAAAAACTATCTCATATGCATACTAATTGCAATAATTGTAATATTAAATACGAAATAGAACCTAGTTTTTTTCATGGTGCAATGTATGTTTCATATGGTTTAACTATTGCTTTTTCTGTTGCTGTTTTTATTATTTGTTATATGCTTGGTTTAAACTTGGTTTTTAGTTCTATTGCTATTTTGGTACTTCTTATTCTGGTTGCTCCTATTACTTTTAAACTTTCACGAATTATTTATGCTAATATGTTTATTGATTTTAAGAGTAAATCTTAATTTTTAAATTGGAACACAGATGACACGGATTTTACGGATTATCACAGATTAGACTTTGGACTTTGGAAGTTATTAATATCTAAAATGAAACTGTACAAAGTATATTAGTTTCCTATCAAGTTTTGATATCTTTTAATATCAATTACTTTATCTAGATTTTGATTTTCTTCTAAATTTTGATATAATAGTTTTGCCATTGTTGGTGCTAACATAACGCCTCGTGTACCTAAACCATTTAAAATACAAACATTTTTATATTTTGGATGTTGGCCAATTAATGGTCTACGATCTTTTACGGCTGGTCTAATACCTGCTAATTGGTTTACTATAGTATACTCTGTATTAATAACAGTTTCTAATTTTGTAATTAATTCTTCTTTACCTTCTTTGGTTGGTATTAATGTTTTGTCTTTCCAATTAAATGTTGCGCCAACTTTATATAAATCGTTTCCTAAAGGCATTATAAAAACTGCTGCTTTTAACATAAAATCTAATTGTAATTTAGGTGCTTTTATAATTAATAATTCTCCTTTTGCTTCATTTAATGGCAAATAATTAAAAAACGGATTGGTTTTAACACCAAAACCTTCACAAAAAATTATTTTAGATGCAGTACTATTCTTATAACTAACCGAATCTTCTTTAATTATTAATTCTTTATGCTGAAATGTTTCTTCTATAAATATTTCCTTTTGAAGAAGGTGATTTTTATATCTATCTAATAATAATTCTGTTAGAACTTTACCTGTATTAATAAGTTTGCCGAAACCTAATGGAGCGATTATTTGATTATTTTTATTTTCTAATATTTTAGGAATCATATAATCTTCCATCACTGGTTTATCGCATGCAACAAACCAATTATTTTGCTGTTCTATCGATTTCAGAATAGCATAAATATCTATATATTGAATTATTTTTTGATCTAAATTACCTAAGGATTTATTTAATTTTTCTTCAATTTTTCGATAAAACGGAATGGCTAATTCTATTTGATCTTTACCATTCCAAACTGGCGTAAAACGCTTTAAAATTACAGGGTTAAACATTCCTGCTGCAACTCTAGATGAATTTTGTGAGGTATCACTAATAACTATAAAGGTTTTGTTATGTTTTTCTAATTCTTCCGCATAAGCTAAACCTGCCAAACCAAAACCAACAATAATATAATCTACTTGCATGAGTCAAAGGTACTATTTTAACAAAAAAACTCTCCTATAAACAGAAGAGTTTTTAGTCCTAATTTTCTAATATTAGTATGCTACTAACTATTCTAATAATTCCACATATCTAATTCTATATCTCTTATTTTACTTCTAATTTTATTAGATTCTAAAACTTGCATTAATGAATTTTGTCTAATATAAGTTGCTACTTCTCTATCTTCATAAATATTTTCCTCTTTATAAATAATAGCATTGAATCTTCTTGCATTTAATAACAAATCATACGAAATAGGATATGCTGAATTTTTAGGATTAAATACTTTCATATTATGTGCTGTAATTCTTGCATCTGGATACCAAACCCAAAAAAGCGGTACGGAAGTTTCTATGGTAAAATCTGAACCATTTTTAATATCTGTAATATCTAATGAAACTGGTGCAATACCTAACAAACGATATTTAATTTCGCCTTGTCGTTTATCGAAATAATACAAACCTTTAATTTTATATCCTTCAATATCAAATGAAGTGATATTGGTTTCTTCAATATCTTCGGGCAATAACGGTTCTTCGAAATTAATTTTTTCTTTCCCAATATCTGTAGTATCAATTTTAGTTAGAATTTGGTTTATTCTCTTTCTATTTATTTTATGTTCAAAATAGTCGTCGTCGTAAACTTCTGTAATGATTCCTGTTTTAATTCCTTTTAATAAAGTGTCAAATAAGGATCTTCTCTTATCGCTAATATTACTAGTATCAGCTGGATAATAATAAGGAAGATTTAATTTTTCGTTTAAATCTATATATTCCCAAACCATTTTTGACCAAAATATCACGGTTATCTACATTTTTGATATTTTCCATCTTTTTCATGTCTTTT
>JAMONN010000240.1 GCA_027065775.1 Flavobacteriaceae bacterium
TATCAATGTTTTAAACTAATTATTTGACGTTTAATTTATTAATAATCAGTAAGTTGTGTTTTTGTCATGTACTAAAAACAATTTGTTAAAAATGGAGGATTAAAGAAATGGATTAACCTTAAATTCCTAGGCGTTTCTACAAAATATTTACAACAATATCTAAATTGGTATAAAATTAAAGAAACCATTAAGGATAAAAAGTATATGGCAAAATCATTCGCAGAAAAAACAATAGAGAATGTATCGTCTACATTTAAATATAAAAATATTGAAACTGAGGTAACTGTATTTTATTACTATCCATTTTTTAACATCTTTTTCCGTTTTTGTAGTTCGTCAAAGGCATCTTTAAAGAACCTTTCACTCTAAAATTATTTTTTAGACATTGTTAAATCAATTCTATTTTAGTTAAAATAAATAATACCTCTAATTTTTAATATTTTTATACTACTTTTATACTTTAAATAATTTCTCAATGAAAAAATTACTACTATTTTTATTATTAAGTGTATTGCTAAATATAAATGCACAAACACCAATTACGGCAACGATTTCTTATCAAGGTTATGAAGAAACTCAGGCTTCTTTAGGTCAAGCCGAATATCAAATATTTTTAGATAATACAGATGGCGTTTTAGACAAACCAATTTTTTTAATTGATGGTTTTGATCCTGGAGATACTAGAAGCATTGCACAAATGTATGACTTATTAGGTTTTAACGGTCAGAATTTAGGAAATATTTTAAGAGATGAAGGATTTGATTTAGTCTTATTAAATTTCCCTACATATATTAATGAAAATGATGAACAAATTAATGGTGGAGCAGATTATATTCAACGAAATGCACTTTCTTTAGTAGAATTAATTAATCAAATTAATGCGCAAAAAGTTGGTACAGAAGAATTAGTTGTTATTGGTCCAAGTATGGGCGGTTTAATTGCACGTTATGCATTACGTTATATGGAGCAAAATAGTTTAGAACATGAAACTAGATTGTATGTTTCTTGGGATTCGCCACATTTAGGAGCAAATATCCCTATTGGTTTACAATATTTTTTCAATTTTTTAGGTGAACAAGATGGTAATGAGCAGATACAAGATCTTGTTGCAAATAGTTTGAAAAATCCAGCAGCAAAAGAAATGCTATTAGATCATTTTCTTGGTCATTTAGCAGATGGTTCAACATTTGAACAAAACCCAACATTAAAATTACCAGTAGGAGCGCCAAATTTTAGAGATGCTTTTCAAACTGAATTAGATGCTATGGGTTTTCCACAACAAACAAGAAATATATCTATTACCAATGGTAGTGGTATTGGTTTAGAAATTGGTTCTCCAGGAACAAATATGGTTGATGATGCTTTTGATGTTTCAATCCCAAATATTGATAATGCTTTTGCTGAAATAGTTATAAACTTTACACCTGCAGCAAATCAAACAATAGAAGTTGCTAATGTTGGTGTTTTTGCACAAATATTACCATTGCCATTACCAGCAACACAATTAGCATCTTTTATAGCAAATTCAGAATCTCCACCGGATAATGATGGTTATGATTCAGCACCTGGCGGAAAATCAGATTTAGAATCTATTATTGGTGATACGCAAGGTAATCCGTTATTAGAAGATTTTGTAGCCGCTTTAAACCAATCTTCTTACAGTTTTATACCAACAATTAGTTCTTTGGCAATTTCTAACACAAACGATTTTCATGACTCGCCAGATATTGGTGGCATTCATAATTCGCCTTTTGTTGCTTGGTACATACCAGATAATAATGAAAATCATGTTACATTAACGCAATTTAATGTGGACTTTGTTTTGCCAGAAATTAGAAATGAAGTGGCAAGTATAAACGATAATATATTTGCTAATAAATATATTTTAAAAGGAAATCCTGTATCTAATAATATTAGTATTCAATTAGATAATTCGTACAATTATAATAATATTGACATTACAATAGTTAATATTACAGGTCAAAAGTTGTTACAAGTAAATTACAATTCCGTTGTTAACGAAATTAATATTCCTATAAATTTAAATAGCGATGTTTATTTTTTAACAATAAATGATAGTGAAACAACCATAAATAAAAAAATTATAGTAAAATAACATTATTACAATAAGTTACTGTTAATAAGTCTTTTGTGATAAAAAGAAGAGATTTTGTATATATTGAATAATTACTAACTAAAATTTATTTATTATGAAATTATCAAATTTTATTGCAGGTTCAGTTGTAGGTTCAATCGTTTACTTTTTATTAGGTTGGCTTGCTTATGGTAAGTTATTTACAAATCTTTATCCACAAGATGGTAATATGGTTTTTGTTTATTTGGGTTGCTTATTTTTTGCTATGTTATTGACATATATTTTTACAGAATGGGCAAATATCTCTACTTGGATGACAGGTGCAAAAGGCGGCGCAGTTATTGGATTATTTTATGCATTATCCATGAATTTCTTTATGTATGCTTCTCAAAAACCAAATTACCTAAATATTGCAACCGATGTAATTATTACTTTAATTATGGGTGCAATTACAGGAGCAGTTATTGCAATGGTATTAGGAATGATGAATAAAGAAAAATAATTTTATCGTAAAGACATTTTGCAAAATGTATTACAGTAAATAATTTAAAAGACCAATAAGATGATTTCTTGTTGGTCTTTTTTTATTATTTTTGTTGAAAATAAAAATCTATTTTAATGTACGGAAGTATAAAAGAACACTTACAAAAAGAAATACAAGATATAAAAGATAACGGTTTGTATAAATCGGAACGCATAATAACATCATCGCAAGATGCTGTAATAAAAGTTTCTACAGGCGAAGAAGTAATCAATTTTTGCGCAAATAATTATTTAGGTTTATCTAATAATAAAGAAGTAATTCAAGCAGCAAAAGACGCAATGGATTCTCATGGTTACGGAATGTCATCGGTACGTTTTATTTGTGGAACACAAGATATTCACAAAGAGTTAGAACAAAAAATAGCAGAATTTTTTCATTGTGAAGACACTATTTTATACGCAGCAGCATTCGATGCAAATGGTGGTGTTTTTGAACCTTTATTAACTAAAGAAGATGCTATAATTTCAGATTCTTTAAATCACGCATCTATTATTGATGGTGTTCGTTTGTGTAAAGCGGCAAGATATCGTTATGCGAATAATGATATGCAAGCGTTAGAAGAACAACTTATAGAAGCAAATAAACAAAATCACAGGTTTAAAATTATTGTAACTGATGGTGTTTTTTCTATGGATGGAATTGTCGCTCAATTAGACAAAATTTGTGATTTAGCAGATAAATACGACGCTTTAGTAATGGTAGATGAATGTCACGCATCAGGTTTTATAGGTAAAACTGGTCGTGGAACAATTGAACTTAAAAACGTTTTAGGTAGAGTAGATATCATTACAGGTACTTTAGGGAAAGCGCTTGGTGGTGCTATGGGCGGATTTACCACAGGTAAAAAAGAAATCGTAGAGATTTTAAGACAACGTTCTAGACCTTATTTATTTTCAAATTCTTTAGCACCAGCAATTGTTGGAGCATCTTTAAAAGTTTTTGAAATGATTGAAAATGATACCACATTAAGAGATAAATTAGAAAATAACACCAACTATTTTAGAACCGAAATGGAAAAAGCAGGTTTTGATTTAGTAGGAGCAGATGCTGCTATTGTACCAGTTATGCTATATGATGCAAAATTATCGCAAGATATGGCAAATGCACTTTTAGAAGAAGGAATTTATGTAATCGGATTTTTCTTTCCAGTTGTGCCAAGAGAAAAAGCACGAATTAGAGTACAATTGTCCGCAGCACATACTAAAGCACATTTAGATAAAGCAATTACTGCGTTTACGAAAGTTGGGAAAAAATTTGGGGTGATATAAATCCCATCTTCCGTCTTCTCAAAGGGGAAGAAACTGAAAAGCAGATTGAAAAAAACTATATTTTATGTAAATTTGCATCATATTAATAAAAACTACCAATTAATTCCTTCCCTTTGGAAGGTTAGGATGGGAAAAATGAAAATAAGAATAACCAAACATTTCGATTTTGAAGCAGCACATGCTTTACCAGGTTACGACGGAAAATGTAAAAACATTCATGGTCATAGTTATCAACTATTTGTAACTGTAATAGGAACACCAATTAACGATAAAACCAATCCTAAAAACGGTATGGTATTAGACTTTGGAGATCTTAAAAAAATTATAAATCAAGAAATTGTAGATGTTTACGATCATTCTATTGTTTTAAATATCGATTCTGAACATATAGAATTAGCAAAAAAAATTAAAGAATATTCGCATAGAATGGTTTTAGTAAAATACCAACCAACTAGTGAATTAATGCTAGTAGATTTTGCTGATAAAATCATAAAACGTTTGCCTAAAGAAGTAAAATTGCATTCGCTTAAATTATACGAAACCAATAATTCCTTTGCCGAATGGTTTGCTAGTGATCAAGAATAAAAACCCATCTTCCGTCTTCCCAAAGGGAAGAAACTATATTCATCAAATTAAAAAATTAGTGTAAATTTGTGAAATTAGTGGCAATAATAATACAAACAAGAAAATCTGAGAAAATCAGTAAAAAATCCGTGTCTAAAAAAATATACTTCGCATCCGATCAGCACTTTGGTTTACCAAATCACGAGAAAAGTTTAGTTCGTGAGAAAAAATTTGTTGCTTGGTTAGATGAAATAAAAGAAGATTGCGATACATTATTTTTACTTGGCGATTTATTCGATTTATGGATGGAATATAAAACCGTTGTACCTAAAGGATTTGTACGTATCTTAGGAAAATTAGCAGAACTAAGTGATAACGGAATTAAAATCCATTTTTTTGTTGGTAACCACGATTTATGGATGCGAGATTACTTCGAAAAAGAACTAAACATACCTGTTTATTATAAACCAACCGAATTTACTTTTAATAATAAAACGTTTTTAATTGGTCATGGCGATGGATTAGGTCCAGGCGATAAAGGTTATAAACGTATGAAAAAAGTGTTTACAAATCCTGTTTCTCGTTGGTTGTATAGATGGTTGCATCCTGATATTGGTGTTGCTTTAGCACAAAAATTATCTTTAAAAAATAAATTGATTTCAGGTGATGAGGATATTAAGTTTTTAGGCGAAGATAAAGAATGGTTGGTGCAATATTGCAAGCGAAAATTAGAAACTAAACATTACGATTTTTTCCTATTTGGTCATCGACATTTACCAATGGATATTCAACTAAACGAAAAAAGTAAATACATAAATACAGGCGATTGGATTTCGTATTTTACATACGCTGTTTTTGATGGTGAAAATCTGGAGTTGAAAGATTGTAAGTAATCTTTTAAAGATGAATTTTTCGCATAAAAACAACTAACAAAGTATTTTACAAATCATTTAATACATTCAACAAATTCTTTTTAATTAAATCGTAATCTTTAAAGAAGATCATATGTGTTCCGTCTTTAATAGTCATGCTTTTTAGGATACTATCGTTTACTTTTGTTTTAAAATAATCTAAATTTTTATAAGGTACTAACCAATCTTTTGTGCCATGGTAATGTGTCGTTGGTATTTTAGTTTTTGCCATTGGTTTTCTAAATTTTTTAATTCGTTTGCATGCGCCAATTTTTCATCTTCAGCAACAACAAAAACTTTTGGTACAAACCACTTTGTTGCTTTCCATTTTGCAAAATAACCTAACCAAAAATGTTTTTCATCTGCGGGTGAAACTGCTGGTGCAATCATAATTAAATGATTATAAACCTCAGTTCGACGTAAGAAAAGAGTAATTTTAACATAGAAAGAGCAGAATAATTAGTATATTTAAACTCTGACAATCAAATATTTAACTAA
>JAMONN010000241.1 GCA_027065775.1 Flavobacteriaceae bacterium
CTTCTAAATTCTCTCCAAATTTGGAAATCACCTTATTTGCAATGACTAATTTTTGATTATTATTAACGTTTTCCACGGCATTAATTAATTCTGGATTGTAATTGTTTTCTTTGGCTATTTTGCTTAATGCCTTTACATCTTTAGGAAAACAAGAACCTCCATAACCACAACCTGGGTTTATAAAACTATAACCGATTCTTTTATCAGAACCGATTCCGTTTTTTACCATATTTACATCTGCACCAACCAATTCACAAATATTAGCAATTTCGTTCATAAACGAAATTTTTGTAGCTAACATTGCATTTGCAGCATATTTTGTCATTTCGGCAGAACGTAAATCCATACTAATAAATTGACTATCACTTTGTATAAATGGTGCGTAAAGTGTTCGCATAGCATCAATTGCATTATTGCTATCTGCACCAATAACTATTCTATCTGGTTTCATGAAATCGGTTACAGCGTCGCCTTCTTTTAAAAATTCAGGATTTGAAACGATACTAAAATCTAGACTTAGGTCTCTCTTTTGTAATTCTTCTTTAATGGTGTTTTTAACTTTATCTGCTGTTCCAACTGGTACGGTTGACTTATCAACTATAATTAGCGGACTTTGCATGAGTTCACCAATTTGTTTTGCTACAGCAATTACATATTGTAAATCCGCCGATCCATCATCGCCCATTGGTGTGCCAACAGCAATAAAAATGATGGACGCATCACTAATAACACTAGATAAACCTGTAGAAAATTCTAAGTTACCATTTTTATAATTGCTATTTACTAAATTTGTTAGACCTGGTTCAAAAATAGGGATAATACCATTTTTAAGGTTTTCAATTTTAGTTGTATCAATATCAATACATACTACACTGTTTCCCATTTCGGCAAAACAAGTTCCTGTTACTAAACCTACATAACCTGTACCAATAATTACAATTTTATTTTTCATTTTTATTGAAATTTAAATAAACTATATACCTGATTTGTTTAATTCTAAATATTTATCTACAAATAACTGGATACCTTCTTCAATAGTAGTAGATGGTTTGAAATCTATATAATCGAATAAACTTTGTACGTTTGCATAAGTGGATTGTACATCGCCAGGTTGCATGCCTTTATATACAATTTTTCCTTTTTTATTTAATGCTTTTTCAACTGCTTTTACATAATCCATTAATGCAACAGGACTATTATTACCAACATTAAATAGTTGATAAGGTGCAGAACTTATGGATGGGTCTGGTTTTTTAGGGTTAAAATTTGGGTTATCTTTTTGTGGCGGTTTTGGTATTAATCGTTTTACACTTTCTACTATATCATCTACATACGTAAAATCTCTGCTCATATTACCATGATTAAAAACTTCAAACTCTTTGTCTTCTACAATGGCTTTTGTAAAGATATGTAATGCCATATCTGGTCTTCCCCAAGGACCATAAACGGTAAAAAATCGTAAGCCAGTTGTTGGTATTCCGTATAAGTAAGAATAGGAATGTGCCATCATTTCATTACATTTTTTACTTGCAGAATACATGGCAAGTGGATGGTCTGTATGTGAAGAAGTATTAAAAGGAATTTCTTCGCTTAAACCGTAAACAGAACTAGAAGATGCATACACTAAATGTTCTACAGGATTTGCTCTACAACCTTCTAAAATATTTAAAAAACCTGTGATATTACTATCTACATATGAATGTGGATTTATTAAAGAATAGCGAACTCCAGCTTGTGCTGCTAAATTCATTACAAAATTGAATTTTTCCTTATCAAATAACGCTAAAATATTATCTTTATCTGCTAAATCTAATTTTATAAATTTTATTTTTCCTTGAACAGCTTTGTTATATTCAATTTTAGAAGTATCAACTCCTAAATCTTCTAATCGTGCTAATTTTAGTTTTGGATCATAATAATCGTTGATATTATCTATACCAACAACCTTATAATCGTTTTTTAAAAGTAAATGTGCTAAATGGTGTCCTATAAATCCTGCTGCACCTGTTATTAATATTTTTTTCATATGTATATTATATTTTTTAAATAGGACATATGCTGTTCGCAATTTTCCATTTTATTATGTGATAAAAATTTTAACATGCTCGTTTCATTTTATTTTTTTATAAACCAATCAAAAGTTATATCTAATCCTTTATCAATATCAAATAGCGGTTTATACTCCATTAATTTGCTTGCTTTTGAAATATCTGCTAAAGAATCTCTAACATCACCTTGCCTATTTGGTCCGTAATTTGCTTTTAACTTTTTATTAGAAACTTTTTGCAAAGATTCCCATAAGGTATTAAGACTAACTCTATCACCACATGCGATATTATAGACTTCGTTTCCTGCTTTTTTATCGGCAAACATGCCTCTAATATTTGCTTGTACTGCATTTTCTACAAAGGTAAAATCTCTAGTTTGTTCACCATCACCATTAATAGTTGGCGGTTTGTTATCTATTAATGCTTGCATAAATAATGGTATTACTGCGGCATAAGCACCATTTGGACTTTGTTTAGGTCCAAAGATATTAAAGTATCTAAAGCCAATAGTATCAATACCATACGTTTTTGCAAAAACATCTGTGTATAACTCGTTTACTAATTTAGTTACAGCATAAGGCGATAACGGTTTGCCAATATTTCCTTCTACTTTTGGTAAAGTTTTACTATCGCCATAGGTAGAACTTGACGCTGCATATACCATTCGTTTAACCGATTTGCTATCTTTTAAAGCTACTAACATATTTAAAAAACCGCCAGAATTTACTTTATCAGTTGCTATAGGGTTATCTATAGATCTTGGCACAGAACCCAACGCAGCTTGATGCGAAACATAATCTATACCTTGCATTGCTTTTTTACAAGTTTCTAAGTCGCAAATATCTCCTTTAATGAATTCGAATGCAGGATTGCTTTCAAATTCTTCAATATTATAATAATAACCATTAGATAAGTCATCTAAAACACGTACTTTTTTAGCACCATATTTTAATAAATATTCTACAATATTAGAACCGATGAAACCTGCGCCACCAGTTACTAAAAAACTTAATTTTGATAAATCTGTATTGTGATATTTGTTCATTTTTTTTAGTTGTAAAGTTTGTAAAGTCTTAAAGTTTGTAAAGTTGTAAAGTTTGTAAAGTTTGTAAAGTTGTAAAGTTGTAAAGTTGTAAAGTTGTAAAGTTGTAAAGTTTGTAAAGTTGTAAAGTTTGTAAAGTTGTAAAGTTTTTAAAGTCTTAAAGTTTAAAGTTTTTAAAGTCTTAAAGTTTTTAAAGTCTTAAAGTTTTTATTATACTTTCCACTTTCCACTTTCCACTTTCCACTTTCCACTTTCCACTTCCTACTTTCCACTTATCACTAACTACGTTCTTATACTTTTTATTAAACCTGATATTAGTTTTGAAATTTCTAATGATAAATTATAAAATTCATCAAATTGTTTTTCATTTATTTTATTTAATTCTTTTGCTAAATAGAGCATTGATCTAACTTCTCCACATGAGCCTTTTGCTACAAATAAGAAATATACAAATTCTTTATTAGATTTTCTTTCAAAACCTTCAGCAATATTATTCATTATTGATACTGATGCTCTTTCTATTTGATTTTTAAAACCAAAATCTCTCGTATTTTTAAAAGTATTATATATCAAAATGGTCAAGGTTTTACTTTTTTGCCATGATATTATGTCTTCAAATTTATTTATCTTCATTTTTTTTAGTTTTTAAAGTCTTAAAGTCTTAAAGTTTTTATTATACTTTCCACTTTCCACTTTCCACTTTCCACTTTCCACTTTCCACTTTCCACTTTCCACTTTCCACTTTCCACTTTTCACTTTTCACTTTCAACTTTCCACTTTCACTTTCAACTTTCCACTTTCCACTTTCAACTAAGTTCTCTCAAATAATCAGCATAAGTACTTTTACCAAGTTCATCTGCTAGTTTTAATAATTGTTTTTTATTGATAAAATTCATTTTCCAAGCAATTTCTTCAATACAGGCAACTTTAAGACCTGTTCTGTGTTCAATTACTTTAATAAATTCGGATGCTTCATTAATAGATTCATGTGTGCCTGAATCTAACCAAGCAAAACCACGACCTAATAATTCCATTTTCAGTTTATTATTTTCTAAATAACGTTGATTTACCGATGTTATTTCTAATTCACCTCTATGCGATGGTTTTACGTTTTGTGCGATTTTTACCACATCATTCGTATAAAAATATAAACCTACAACGGCAAAATTACTTTTAGGGTTTTCAGGTTTTTCTTCAATACTAATTACGTTTCCGTTAGTATCCATTTCAGCAACACCATATCTATTTGGGTCTTTTACTGTATAACCAAATACAACTGCCTTTTGTTCATTAGTAACTGTATTTAAAGCATTTTTAAGTATGTTTTGAATTCCAGCACCATAAAAAATATTGTCTCCTAAAATTAAACATACATCATCATTACCAATAAAATCTTCACCCAAAATAAATGCCTGAGCTAAACCATCTGGACTTGGTTGTACTTTATACGAAAGTTTTAGTCCTAATTGAGAACCATCACCAAATAATTTTTCGAAATTTGGTAAATCATTTGGCGTAGATATGATTAAAATTTCTTTAATACCTGCTAACATTAAAATGGAAAGCGGATAATAAATCATTGGTTTATCATAAATAGGTAATAATTGTTTTGATACCACTTTTGTTAGTGGGTATAATCTTGTACCTGATCCGCCTGCTAGAATTATTCCTTTCATTTGTTTGGTCTTTGGTTGTCTGTTATGTGGTTATTCGTTTATTTGTTTATTTGGTTATTTGGTTATTCGGTTTTCTGTTTATTTGTGATTCTTTTAATCTATTGAGTTTATTACCAATTTCTTCAATCAATTCTCTGGTTT
Organism: Flavobacteriaceae bacterium; assembly: GCA_027065775.1. Taxonomy (GTDB): domain Bacteria; phylum Bacteroidota; class Bacteroidia; order Flavobacteriales; family Flavobacteriaceae; genus S010-17. Next base: position 4,908 of record JAMONN010000241.1, read on the forward strand.
TTAATACCGTTGCAGAATCTATATATTTCAAATCATTAGCAAGTATAATTTGATTTAAGACTTCTAATAGACTACCGTAAGCAATTTCAGTATATCTTGCTTGCTCTTTACCTGATTTTCTTGAACTACCTTCGGCAATGTTTGATGAAACAGAAATAACAGCTCTTCTTATTTGCGAAGTTAAACCAAATTTCTCTTCATTTGGAAATTGATTACTTATTAAATAAATATTTTTATTTAATTCCCTTGCTTTTTGCCAAACATTTAATTTTTCAAAAGAATAAAGTCTCATAGTGTTTTGTTGTTTATTCGTTTAGTTGCTTTTAATTACTCACTATCACCAAATAACCACTAGTAACATTAGTAACCACACTGGTGTTTGTAAAATTGTTTCATCATTTGATTACTAAAACATCACCAAATAAACAAATCACCAAAATAACCAATAATTTAATCATACATTTTCTCATAATAATCTTTATAATCTCCGCTAGTAACATTACTTAACCATTTCTCATTATCTAAATACCAATTTACTGTTTTTTCTAAACCTTTTTCAAAATTTAATGTTGGGTTCCAATTTAATTCGGAGTTGATTTTGGTTAAATCAATTGCGTATCTTAAGTCGTGTCCTTTTCTATCTTCTACAAAGGTTATTAATTTTTTTGAACTTCCTTCTTTTCGATTTAATTTTTTATCTACTACTTTTATTAACGTATCAATTAATTCTAAATTTGTTAATTCATTATTACCGCCAATATTATAAGTTTCGCCTAATTTTCCTTTATGAAAAATTTGATCAATAGCATCTACATGATCTTCTACATATAACCAATCTCTTACATTTAAACCGTTTCCATAAACGGGAAGGTTTTTATTTTGTTGAATATTATTAATAAATAATGGAATTAATTTTTCTGGAAATTGATTTGGCCCATAATTATTAGAACAATTCGAAATTACAATTGGCAATTTATAGGTGTCAAAAAAGGCTCTTACAAAATGATCGGAACTCGCTTTAGAAGCAGAATAAGGGCTATGTGGGTCGTAAGCAGTTTCTTCTGTAAATTTACCAGTTTCTTCTAATGAACCATAAACTTCATCTGTGGAAACATGATAAAATAATTTATTTGTTTTATCTAACCATGTTTTGTTTGCTGCTTGTAATAAATTAACCGTACCAATTACATTAGTCATTACAAACTCTAACGGATTTGTTATAGAGCGATCCACATGAGATTCTGCTGCTAAATGAATAACGGCATCAAAATTATATTCATTAAAAATTTTTTCAATATATGTATTATCGGCAATATCACCTTTAATAAATGTATAATTTGATTTATTCTCAATATCCGCAATATTTTCTAAATTGCCAGCATAAGTTAATTTGTCTAAATTATAAATGTGATAATCTGGATATTTGTTAACAAACAAACGTACTAAATGAGAACCAATAAAACCTGCTCCACCTGTTATTAATATTTTTTTTGTAGTTTCGATATTGTATTATTTTAACCTTTAACCTTTAACCTTTAACCTTTAACCTTTAACCTTATAACCTCATATCCGATTTTTCTTTAGGTAACATAGATTTTACATCAACTAAGACAAAATTGTCGTCGGTTACATTTTCTAAATTGAAGTTTTTAAACTCTTCATGTGCAACAACAATAACAACGGTTTGGTATTTTTTATTTATTTCGCTAATATCAGAAATTAAATCTAAATCATATTCATGTTTAACAGCAGATACTGTTGCCCAAGGATCATAAACATCTACATTTATTTTGAATGATTTTAATTCATTTATAACATCAATTGCTCTAGAGTTTCTAATATCTGGGCAGTTTTCTTTAAAAGTGATTCCTAAAACTAAAGCATTTGCATCTTTAACATTAATATCCTTTTTAATCATTAGTTTAACAGTCTCTTGTGCAACAAAAGCACCCATACTATCATTTAATCTTCGGCCTGCTAAAATAATTTCAGGATTATAACCTAATTTAATTGCTTTTTGAGCCAAGTAATATGGGTCAACACCAATACAATGTCCGCCAACTAAACCTGGTCTAAATGGTAAAAAGTTCCATTTTGTTCCAGCAGCTTCTAAGACTTCATTGGTATCAATATCCATTAATTTAAATATTTTTGAAAGTTCATTTACAAAAGCAATATTAATATCACGTTGTGAATTTTCAATAACTTTTGCTGCTTCGGCAACTTTAATACTAGGAGCAAGGTAGGTTCCTGCAGTTATTATAGATTTATAAACGGCATCTACTTTTTTGCCAATTTCAGGAGTAGAACCCGAAGTTACTTTTAAAATTTTAGTAACCGTTCTTTCTTTATCACCTGGGTTTATTCTTTCTGGAGAATAACCAACATAAAAATCAACATTATATTTAAGACCTGATATTTTTTCTAAAATAGGCACACATTCTTCCTCGGTTGCACCAGGGAAAACAGTAGATTCATAAACTACAATATCTCCTTTTTTAAGGATATTGCCAATAGTTTCACTTGCTTTATATAAAGGTGTTAAATCGGGTTTGTTATTTTTATCTACAGGTGTTGGAACTGTAATAATGTAAAAATTTGCTTGAGATATTTCAGTTACATTAGTAGTTAACCAAAGGCCGTTATTGCTTTTTTGTACTTCAGATAAAGAATTACAGTTAACTGCTTTTAATTCTTCTGAAGAAGTTTCTAAAGTTAAATCCGTATTGTTTTTTAATTGATTTACTCTATCTATATTAATATCAAAACCAATAGTTTGATATTTTTTTGCAAATTCTACCGCTAATGGTAATCCAACATACCCTAAACCAATAATTGCAATTTTAGTATTTTTCATTTAAAATAATGTTTTAATAATATATTTTAGATCACCGATTAATGACCAGTTCTCAATATATTTTTTGTTTATTTCTGTTTTTTGTTTCCAAAGTATTTCATCATTATATTTTTTTGGATTCTCTTGTTTTGAGAGTAACTCTTCTTCATTTTTAAATTTTAATGTTGCAGGACCAGTGATGCCTGGTTTTACACTTAATATGATTTTATCTTCATTTTTTAATTCATCGGCATAACCTTTAACGTCAGGTCTTGGACCAACAAAACTCATTGTTCCACAAAATACATTGTATATTTGTGGTAATTCATCTAGATTGTATTTTCTTAAAAACTTACCAAACTTAGTGACTCTAGCATCATTTTTTATAGTAATATGATTTTCTGAATTATTTTCAATCATCGTTTTTAATTTGAAGATTGTGAATAATTTTCCTTTTTGACCGACTCTTTTTTGTTTAAAAAAACCATTTTTTTTAGTTGAAAAAGCAGCTATTATTGTAAGTACAAATATTGGAATTGTTAAAAAAAGTATTCCGATTAAAGAAAAAGATATATCAAAGACACGTTTTATAAATTGTTGCTTATTTGTAAGCATTTTTCAAATATTTAATTATGACCTACTAGCATAAATTCTCTCTATAATATCTACTATTTTCATACCTTCTAAGGCGTTTGTTTTTATGGTCTTACCATGTTTTAGAACTTCTACTACATTATCAAAAACATAATGATGATTTTGTGCAGAACCTTTATATGCACCATAGTCATTACCAGGGTTTGTAGGTGCTAATATGGGCATTTTATAGTTATCTATATGACAATATTCAACTTCATTCATATATTGACCACCAATTTTAACAGCACCATTTTCTGCTATTATAGTCATAGAACTTTCCATATTCTTGTCAAACAAAGCTGTGGAGAAATTAAAATTACCAATTCCACCATTTATAAATTCAAAATTAATGATACCAGCATCTTCAAAATCGGTCATATTTTGATGCTTAAAATCTTTCATTATAGCATTGATGTTTTTTATATCACCAAACAACCAATACATAATGTCTATAAAATGTGAGAACTGAGTAAATAATGTTCCTCCATCTAATTTTTTATCACCATGCCAACTATCTTTTGTGTAATAACGTTCATCTCTATTCCAAAAACTATTAATATGTACGGAATAAATATCGCCAAGAATGTTTTTGTCAATAATATCTTTAATCCATACCGAAGGTGGAGAATATCTGTTTTGCATTACTGTAAATACCTGTTTAGATACTTTTTTAGCACTATCAATTATTTGCTGACCATCAATCTTGTTTAGTGCCATTGGTTTTTCAATGACCACATGGTTTTTTGCTTCTAATGAAAGTATAGCGTGTTTTGCATGATGCCCATTTGGAGTAGCTATAGTAACTACATCTGTTGTAATATTATCGTTTAAAAACTCTTCAATACTTGAAAAAAACGGTATTTGATATTGGTCAATATCTAATTTATTTTTTGGTTTAATATCTATTAATGCAACTAACTCACAATTAGTATTTCTATTAATCATTTCAGCATGACGCTTACCAATATGACCACAACCAACCACTGCAAATTTTATTTTGTTAGAATTTTGAATCATTTTTTTCTAGCGTTTAAATAGTTTACTAAAAAATGATTTTTTTTCATCATTTTGATGATACCCATTAGTGTAATTACCATATCCATATCCATATCCATATCCATACCCGTAACCATATTTGCCATCAACAGCAAAATCATTTAATATAAAACTAATGTTAGAAACTTCATTATTTTTATATTTATCATCAATCATTTTTGGCATGCCTTTTTGAGAATAATTTTGTCTTATAACATATATATTTGCATCGGAGTATTTAAATAATTCTAATGCATCAGCTACTAAACCAATTGGTGGTGTGTCTATTATGATATAATCGTATTTTTCTTTTAGTTTTTCGAATAATTCGGACGTTAATTCATTAAGAATTAATTCAGATGGATTTGGTGGCGTTGGTCCAGATAGTATTAAATCTAAATTTGGTATTTTTGTTTTAATAGTTACTTCCTCTAAACTTTTTTGACCTATTAAATAATTAGTTAAACCTTCGGTATTGGTTAATTCAAAATCATCAAATATTTTTGGTTTCCTTAAATCAAACCCCAATAAAATTGTTTTTTTATCACTTAACGCAAAAACGGTAGCAATATTCATAGAACAAAGTGTTTTTCCTTCGCCACTAACCGATGAGGTTACTATTATAGTTTTTGATTTACTATTATTATCTTTAAATAAAAATTGCATATTAGAGCGAATCGCTCTAAAAGATTCTGCTATGGTAGATTTTGGTTTTAAGAATACGGCTAAATTGTTCTTCGCTAAATTTTTACCAATAACACCTAATACAGGAATACTATATTTATTTTCTATTTCTTCAACGGTATGAATTTTATTGTCTAATAAATCCTTAATAATAATATAAAATAACGGTAGCAAAAAGCCAAAAACCAATGCAACTAAATAGTTAATTATTGGTTTAGGATATATTGCAAGTTCACCTGTATCTTTAGCAGAATCTAATACTTTTATATTCGAAATATTTGCAGCAATAGCAGTTCCTGCCTCATATTGTTTTTGCTTTAAATATTCATAATTGATTGCTGTAATGTTATAGTTACGCTGGTATTTTATTAAACCTTGCTCTTTTTTTGGTAACGAACCTAATCTAGATTTATAACTTAATAGTTGACTCTCAACACTCTTAAGTTTATTACCCATGGCACTCTTTAATGTAGAAATGTTTTCTTGTAATATAGATTTTGTAGTGTTAATTTTTACCTTCAACCTTTTTAATTCGGGATAGTCAGAAGTAACAGTTTGTTCTAAAGTTTTTTTAGTGTTGTATAAAGTTAACAATTGAGTTACACTAGCAGAGATAGTTTGATCTTCAATGTTAATAATTGCTGGTGCAGGTATTGATTCTAAATTGTCATTATCATCTATATATTTTGTTAAACCGTCATAATAATTAATTCGATCTATAATGTTAATTTTCTCTCGGTCAAAGTTTGAGACTTCGGCAAATAATGATTGACTTTGTGAAGGTAAATTATATATCCTGTTACGTTGTTTAAAATTACCTAAATCTTTTTCAATAATATTCAAACTATCTGCTGCTCTAAGAAAAAGAGTATCAATATATTTTTTTGTTTTTACTGCGTATTGAATTTTTAGATTCTTTTGATCATTATTTAATACTTCAACCGATTTATTCAAAAAATCTTGAATTCTATTTTTATTATTATCAATAAACTCCAAAGAAATTATAGATGTTCCTTTTTTATGATTTTTAACAATTATATTTTGATATCGTTTAACTGTAGCATTAAAATCTTTTAATTCTATAAAATATGTTTTGCCAGAAAGTTTAGTTAATAAATTATTTTTATGGATGCTAAAATTAAAATATGGACTTGATATTTTAGAATTTATATCAAAAGTTTCACTATAATCAATTTTATGTTCATCAATTTTTTGAAGTTCAAAATTTTTAAAATTCAATAATTTTAGTTTGAAATCATTATCGTATTCAAAACTGATTTTCACTTGAGTTTCAGAAATAAAATCAAATTTTAATGGGATGTTAATTAGATGATTATACGTAGAATCTAGTTCAATTGTAAAAGGATTACTTCCATAAATGTCATTTAATCTATATTTCCCTTTTTTTAAATAGTTAATGTAGTATTGTTGTTTTTTTACAACTTTCTCGTTGTGTTCTCTAGATTTTAAAATAGTTATTATTGTTTCCACTTCATCACTTGATCCACCCCAATTAAATAAAATGTTTGTACTAGATGAAAAAAGCGGATTCTGTTCTTCTTTAACCGTTATTATTGTCTTTAATTTATATTTTCTTTCTTTTCTTTTAGTAAGATAATTAGATATAAATAAAGTAATTAGAGTGCTTATTAAAAATAACTTCCAGTAAGAAAGTATTTTAAAAATATACATTTTAATATCAGCAGTTTTAAGATCTAACTGTTCTTTATTTTGGTTAAACTGTTCCATTAAGGTTATAAATTATTAATAAGTAAGATAGTAGTTGTAATTAATGACAAAGCTGCAACTATGGTTGTAAACGTTTTTGCACCTGTTTCACCAGTTCCCCAAGATTTTTGTTTTAGAGGTTCTATAGAAATAATATCATTTGGTTGTATATAAAAACCTTCCTTATTGATAAAATCTAAATTAGTTAAATCTAATTGATATTTTTTAACACCATCCACATTGTTTCTAATAATGGTTACTTTTTTACGATTACCAGTTATCTTTATATCTCCAGCATTTGCAATAGCCTCAATAATATTAACTTGATTTTGAAATAAAACATTTGTGCCAGGTATTTCAACTTCGCCAATTACCGTATATCGAATTCCTGCTAATTTAACAGAAACAAAAATGTCATCCATATTTTTAAACATTTTAGATAATTCCGTTTCAATTTTTTGACGAACTTCTTTCGTAGTATAACCTAAAACATTTAATTCATTTATATATGGTATTCTAATTATACCATTTATATCAACCGAATATGTGTCAAAATATAATGTTTCTTGTGTTATATTCGTAGAACTTTCATTTTTAATTTTACTAAATAATGCAACTAAAGTTGGGTCATTTGCTTTTATCTGAATATCAATAATATCATTTGTTTGCAATCTATATGGTGCATTACTAATAGTACTAATATCACTACTTGAAATGGGCTCTCCTTGAAAATAAGTTAAGTCTTTTGTAGGTATGCAAGAGGAGGAAAAAACAGCAATTACAACAATTAAAATAAGGTTTTTCATTAAGATAATTTTTTTACGAACTGCAAATATACTTTTATTAGCGTAAAAGAGCAATTTTTATTTTATTTTCGCAAAAAAAACGTATGTTTTTTCAAGTTAAAAGTTATTTTTCTTTTATATTTAAGGCAACCACAAAATATGGTGTGCATTCGCCTTTTGTATATAACTTAATAACCAATTGTTTTGATGGTAAAATAAAAAAAGAGGATAAGACAATATTACGTAAATATACTAATGATTTATCAAAAGATAATAAATGGATTAATGTAGACGATTTTGGTGCAGGTTCAAGAGTTTTTAAATCTAATAAAAGAAAAGTCAAAGATATTTATAATAATGCAGGAATTTCAACAAAAAACGCAAGTTTATTAATCCGTTTGATTCAATATTTTAACGCAAAAAATATTCTAGAAATTGGTACGTCTTTAGGTGTTGGTACTTTAAGTTTGTCTTTAGGTAATAAAAATACAAGTATTACAACATTAGAAGGTTGTCAAGAAACTCAAACTGTAGCACAAAATTATTTGAATAAATTTAGCAGAAAAAATATTAATTTTGTTTTAGGTAATTTCGATGAAACATTAAAACCTTTATTAGATGTACAATACGATTTAATTTATTTTGATGGTAATCATCAAAAAGAACCAACAATTCAATATTTTGAACAATGTTTAGAAACAATACATAATAAATCTGTATTTATTTTTGATGATATTCATTGGAGTAAAGGTATGAATGAAGCTTGGGATTACATTAAAAACCATAAAAAAGTAACACTAACCATAGATACATTTTATTGGGGAATCGTTTTTTTTAGAGAAGAACAATTTGAAAAAGAACATTTTGTGTTGAAAGTTTAATAGTTTTTTAGTGAAAAGTGAAAAGTGAAAAGTGAAATTTACGAAGTAAATTAAATCAGCATAAATAAAACGAGTTAAAAATCCGTGATAATCTGTGAAATCTGTGTCAAAATTAAAAAATCAACATCCAAAATAAATCCATGAAAATATATACAAAAACAGGAGATAAAGGCGAAACCTCATTATTTGGTGGGACAAGAGTACCTAAATATAATGATAGAATAGAAGCATATGGTACGGTAGATGAACTAAATTCATATATAGGATTAATTAGAGATCAAAAAAACACACCTATTGTAAGAGAGAATTTACTTAAAATACAAACAGATTTATTTACGCTAGGAGCAATGTTAGCAACACCAAAAGAAAAAGAAACGTTAAAAAGCGGAAAAGAAAGATTAAACATCCCAAAAATAAATGAAGATTCCATTTTGGAATTAGAAAAAGAAATCGATTTAATGAATGAAGTATTAAAACCAATGACAAACTTCATTTTGCCTGGCGGACACACAACTGTGTCATTCTGTCATATTGCTAGATGTGTTTGTAGAAGAGCAGAACGTTTGGTAGTTAAATTAAGTGTTGAGCAAGAAATAGAAATAAATATAATAAAGTATTTAAACCGCCTATCTGACTATTTATTTGTGTTGGCACGAAAGTTGACTTTAGATAACCAAGCAGAAGAAATTCCTTGGAAACCAAGAAAATAATTCTGCGAGTTAGTAGTAGTATTTTGAGTTATGAATTCAAAAATTAAAAATCAGAAATCATAATTCAAACGACGTTCTTTAAAAAAAGTTTTGCAAAAAGTTGTATATATCAAATAAAAAATTATTTTTGCAAAAATTAAAAATACTTTAAATTATGTATTGGACATTAGAATTGGCATCGTATTTAAGTGATGCGCCTTGGCCAGCAACAAAAGATGAATTAGTAGACTATGCTATTAGAGCAGGTTCTCCGCTAGAAGTAGTGGAAAATTTACAAGCTTTAGAAGATGAAGGAGAAGTTTATGAAGTCATCCAAGATATTTGGCCAGATTATCCAACCGAAGAAGATTATCTTTGGAATGAAGATGAATATTAACCTAAAATTATATAAATTAAAGTCTCTTAGAGGCTTTTTTTTTGTTTAAATTTGAAGCTTAAAAATAAAATGATATCAAATTGTCATTCCTGTGAAGGCAGGAATCTATGTTTATAGAAAAGATTCCTGCCTTTGTAGTAATGACAAGTAAATTATATAAAAAATATAAAAAATGAGTTTTATAAATTCAGTAATAAAAGCCTTTGTTGGCGATAAAAAAAAGAAAGATTTAAAAGAATTACAACCTTTTGTAACCAAAGTAAGGTCTTTTGATAACGCAATGGCAAATTTATCTATAGATGAATTGCGCGACAAAACAATTCAATTTAAAAAACAAATTAAAGATGCAGCAATGCAACTTAATGAACAAATTGAAACTCTACAAAAAGAAACAGAATCGGCAAACATCGATAGAAAAGAAGAAATCTATAAAGAGATGGATACTTTAACCGAAGAAGTTTACAAAATAACTGAAACTGTCTTAAACGAAATTCAATACGAAGCATTTGCCATCATAAAAGAAACAGCAAAGCGTTTTGTAGAAAATGAAAAAATAACTGTTAATGTAACACCATACGATAGAGAATTAAGTGCAGAATTCGACTTTGTAACTTTAGAAGGCGATACAAAAGCAGTCTATAAAAACTCTTGGGATGCAGTTGGTAAACCAATTATTTGGGACATGATTCATTATGATGTTCAGTTAATTGGTGGCTCGGTTTTACACGACGGAAAAATTGCAGAAATGATGACAGGTGAAGGAAAAACATTAGTTTCCACCTTACCAGTTTATTTAAATGCCTTAACAGGTAATGGCGTTCACGTAGTAACGGTAAATGATTATTTGGCAAAACGAGATATGGCTTGGATGGCGCCAATTTATCAATTTCATGGTTTGACCGTAGATTGTATTGACTTACACCAACCAAATTCCGATGCACGTAGAAAAGCATATAATGCAGATATTACATATGGTACAAATAACGAATTCGGTTTTGATTATTTGCGTGATAATATGGCAAGCTCACCAAAAGATTTAGTGCAAAAACCACATAATTTTGCTATTATTGATGAAGTAGATTCTGTTTTAATCGATGATGCTAGAACGCCATTAATTATTTCTGGAGCAGTACCAAAAGGCGATATTCATGAGTTTAATGAATTAAAACCTACAGTTAGCGAGATTGTTAATTTACAAAAGAACGAGTTAATAAAAATACTTGCTGAAGCAAAAAAATTAATCGCCGAAGGAACAAAAGAAAGTTTAAATACTGGTGGAATATTATTATACCGAGTTTTTAGAGGTTTGCCAAAAAACAAAGCTTTAATTAAATTTTTAAGTGAAGAAGGTATCAAACAATTATTACAAAAGCATGAAAAGTTTTTTATGCAAGATAATAATCGTGAAATGCCAAAAATTGACAAAGATTTATTCTTTGTAATCGATGAAAAAAATAATTCGATTAGTTTAACGGATAAAGGAATTGATCATTTATCCTCTAAAAGTAATGAAGATGACTTTTTTGTTTTGCCAGATATTAGTTTAATAATTGCAGAAATTGAAAAAAGTGAAGATTCTTTAGAAGATCAAGCAAAGAAAAAAGAAGACTTATATCGTGATTTTGGTGTAAAAAGTGAAAGAGTGCATACCTTAAATCAGTTGCTAAAAGCATATACTTTATTCGAAAAAGATGTAGAATATGTAGTGATGGATGACAAAGTGAAAATTGTCGATGAACAAACTGGTCGTATTATGGATGGTCGTCGTTTTTCGGATGGTTTACACCAAGCATTAGAAGCAAAAGAAGATGTTAATATCGAAGATGCTACACAAACATTTGCCACAGTAACGTTACAGAATTACTTTAGAATGTACAAAAAACTTTCTGGTATGACTGGTACTGCGGTTACTGAAGCAGGAGAATTCTGGGAAATTTATAAATTAGATGTGGTAGAAATACCAACAAACAGACCTTTAATAAGAAAAGATAGAGAAGATTTAATTTATAAAACTACTAGAGAAAAATATAATGGTGTTATAGATGAAATTGTAAAATTAGTCGGTCAAAATAGACCAGTTTTAGTTGGTACAACTTCTGTAGAAATTTCAGAACTTTTATCGCGAATGTTATCTATCAGAAAGATAAATCATAATGTATTAAATGCAAAATTACATAAAAAAGAATCAGATATTGTAGCACTTGCAGGTAATCCTGGTGTAGTAACAATCGCAACAAATATGGCAGGTCGTGGTACAGATATTAAATTGTCTGATGCTGTAAAAGAATCTGGTGGTTTAGCAATTATTGGTACCGAAAGACATGATTCTCGTAGAGTCGATAGACAATTACGTGGTCGTGCTGGTAGACAAGGTGATCCTGGTTCTTCACAATTTTTTGTTTCTTTAGAAGATAATTTAATGCGTCTTTTTGGTTCGGAAAGAATTGCAAAAATGATGGATAGAATGGGACTGAAAGAAGGCGAAGTAATTCAGCATTCTATGATTTCCAAATCTATTGAAAGAGCACAGAAAAAAGTTGAAGAAAATAATTTCGGAATCAGAAAAAACTTATTAGAGTATGATGATGTAATGAACGCACAACGTGAAGTTATTTACACACGTAGACGACATTCTTTATATGGTGAGCGTTTACAGGTAGATATTGTGAATATGATTTACGATACTTGCGCTATAATTGTAGAAGAAAACAAAGCAAAAGGCGATTATAAAAACTTTGAATTCGAATTAATTTTATTCTCTTCTATGAGTTCTCCTTTTTCAGAAAGTGAATTCAATAATAAAAAGGAAGAAGAATTAACAGAAACTTTATTTGATATTGTTTATAAACATTATCAAGAAAAAATAGTACGTAATGCGGTTGCTGCTTTTCCTGTAATTAAAAATGTATTTGAAACACAAGGTAATCAATACGAAAGAATTGTAGTGCCATTTACCGATGGTCAAAAAACGATTCAAGTAGTTACAAATCTTAAAGACGCTTACGAATCTGAAGGAAAAGTATTAATTAACGATTTTGAAAAGAATGTTTCTTTAGCAATTATTGATGAATCTTGGAAAGTCCATTTACGTAAAATGGATGATTTAAAAACTTCGGTAAGAAATGCACAATACGAACAAAAAGATCCATTATTAATATATAAATTTGAATCTTTCGAGTTATTCAAAAAAATGATTGATAAGGTGAATAAAGAGGTATTGTCTTTCTTATTAAAAGGAGAATTACCTAATCAAAATGCAAATCAGGTTAGTGAAGCAAAAGAGCAAAAGCGAGAAAAAGTAAAATTATCGAAAGCGGAATTTAATAATCCTAATGATGGTTTGCAAACTAATCAAACTCAAGAAAGACAAATTACAGAAACAATAGTACGTGCCGAAAGAAAAATTGGTAGAAACGAAAGAGTTACTATTAAAAATGTACTATCTGGCGAAAGTAAAGAGGTTAAATATAAACAAGCAATTCCGTTAATAGAAAATGGTTCTTGGGTTTTAACGGACTAAGTCATAATAAAAATAATATAATAATTAAATAAGAGTGTTTAGTAAGCAGTGCTTTTATAAATAGTAACAAATAAACAACATACTTCATTGCGAACTTTGCGTAAACCTTTGCGCACTTTGCGGTTAAAAAAAACAATTAAACAGAAAACAAAGTATGAAATTTATTGATTTATTTTGTGGAATTGGTGGTTTTCATCAAGCACTTTCTGAATTAGGACATAAATGTGTTTTTGCCTCGGATATTGATGAAAATTGTCGTGTTGTTTACGAAAACAATTATGGTTTAAAACCAAATGGTGATATTACTAAAGTAAACGAAAAAGACATTCCTGAACATGATATTTTATGTGCAGGTTTTCCGTGTCAACCGTTTTCAAATGCAGGTAATAAAAAAGGATTTACCGAAACAAGAGGTACTTTGTTTTTTGATATTGAAAGAATTTTAAAACACCATAAAACAAAATATATTTTATTAGAAAATGTAAAACATCTAATAAAACATGATGAAGGTAATACTTGGCGAACAATAAGAGAAAGTTTGCTTAAATTAGGTTATATTTTAACAGAAGAACCGACTTTACTAAGTCCTAATCATATTGGAATACCTCAAAATAGGGAACGTGTTTTTATTTTAGGAGTTCATAAAAGTCAGCTTAAAAAAGGCATAAAAGAATTACATTTTGATTTGCCAATAAAAGGAACTTATCCTAAGACTTCTATTTTTTCCATTTTAGAAAAAAACAATACAGATAAAGAATTACTAATTTCGGATTATGAAAAAACAGCTTTAAAAGCTTGGAATGAATTCAAAACTAGTATTCCAGATAAATTATCAGGTTTTCCTGTTTGGGTAGATGAGTTTGGTCAAAATTATAATTATGATAATTTGCCAGATTGGAAACAAAAATATATTATCAAAAACCGAAAATTATATAACAATAATAAAAAGTTTATTGATAAATGGATCAAAAAATATAAAGTAAACGAATACAAAATTCGAGAGAAAAAATTTGAATGGCAAGCAGGTTTAAATTATAAATCCATTTACGAAGTTATTGTACAATTTAGGCAATCTGGCATTAGATGTAAAAAACCAGATTTTTTTCCTGCTCTAGTAGCTATGGTTCAAATACCAGTAATACCAAAATTAAACCGAAAATTAAGTGTTAAAGAAGTTGCCAAAATACAATCGTTTAAAAACTTTAAACCAGATCCAAAACCTTCTAAAGCGTATAAACAGTTTGGTAATTCGGTAAATGTTGCTGTTGTTAAATATTTAGCAGAACAATTATTTTCTAAATATTAATTACGGTTACTCTATAAAAATTATAGATAATCAATAAAATAGAGATAATGTGATATTGGTACCTCGCTTTTTAATAGAATGAATTATTTTCAATAAAATACGCATGTTACTTTTTAAAGGTAAAATTGTTACTAATTGCTATTAGTCTTGCATCTTAAAGCGAAGCGGTCTTATTGTCTTTTATCTAAATATTAATCTCTTTTTCTGTCTTTAAGTCTATCTAATAAATTTCGATGAAACTCTTTTTCAGCACGTAATAATTTTAATATTTTTTTTATTGAAATTGCTGATTTTAAATCGGTAATTAAATTTTGCCTAAGTTGATGTAATCCATCTTGTATAGAAGTTAATTGGTTTAACATTTTAATTGCTTCTTTATCTGAAAAAGTATCAATTCCACCAGCAAGTCTTATTTTTTTTCTAATTCCTTGTCGCTCCGTTATTTTTAATGATTTCTCTCTTTTGGTAAAATCATTATAAATTGGCCAAAATTTCTCCGCTTCATTTACTGTTAAGTCTAATTTTTCGGTTATAAAAGCGGTTTTGTAGGCTTTAATTTTTTCATGCTTTCCTCTTTGTGAAAAGGCAGTTATACTCAAAAAGATACATAGTAATAATATAATTTTTTTCATTTTGTTTGTTTTAAATTTTCTGGTTCTAGTTTCGTATTTCGTTTTTTTTATGAAAATCTGTTAAATCGTTATATCTGTGTTCTGTTTTTCAGTATAAAATACGCTATAATAAATCAGAACCAATTTCCGTTTCTATTTCAATTATAATTTGCTCTATATCAACTCCTTCTAATTCATCAATAATTTCATTGGTGTCGTAAATCTGTAAAGTATCAATAGCATCAATACTTATGTTTTCTATTATTGCATGCGTGTCGATATTTTCTATATTATCATCCATCCAATTTTCAATTTCATTAATTGCAATCGTATTGGGATTAATTTTACCATTACCAGAAAAAATTATTGAAAACATAAATAATAATGAAGCAGCAACACTTACACCAATTAAAATACGTCTTATTGAAATAATTTTTGGACTTTTCTTTAAATTTAATTTTTTGAAAACGTTATCTTCAACAGTTTCAAAATAATTTTCTGGTATTTTAAAATTAGTAGTATCTAATAAATTATCATTACTTAACTTTTCAAAGACACTATCTTCAAAAGAGGTGAAGTAATTTTTTGGTGTTTTAAAACCATATTTACTAATTGTATGTTTATTATTTTTTTTCATTTACTAATTATGATAAATGTATTTATAAAATTTAATTTGATTTTTCTAAATGTACTTTTATTTTTTTAACAGCATAATGATAAGATGCTTTTAATGCGCCAACCGATGTTTCTAAAATAGAAGACATTTCGTTATATTTCATTTCATCAAAATATTTCATATTAAATACTAACTGTTGTTTGTTTGGTAGCGTAGCAATTGCTTGTTGTAGTTTAAATTGAATTTCGTTTCCATCATAATAAATGTCTGCTTGTAAATTATTTGTGATATTAAAATGTACTTCTTCAATATTTAAGTTCTGTTGCTTTGCTCTTTTGTTAATAAAAGTTATTGCTTCATTTGTCGCTATTCTGTATAACCAGGTATATAATTTAGACTCTTCCTTAAAATTATCAATATTTTTAAAAACCTTAATAAAAGTATTTTGCAAAACGTCATCGGCATCATCATGAATTTTAACCATTTTTCTAATATGCCAATACAAACGTTCTTTATATAGCGCCATTAATTGTCTAAAAGCAACCTCTCTAGAAGTACTGTTTTTTAAAGATTTAATTAATGCTTTTTCGGTCAAATTAATTAGTTTATATTTAAGACTACTAAAATATAAAAAGGTTTAATAAGATTTAATTTATTTTTAATAATAAAATTTTTATCTTTGTATTTGAAATTATTGCTAAGAAGAAGGGAATATTATTAAATAATTTTAAAACTATGGGTTCTGATAATCAAAATGAAGACGCTAAATCAAAAATCGAAAAGATTAGAATTGATTTAGAAAAAAAATTAGCCGCATTAGAAGCAGTTAAATTAAAATCTGCTAATAAGGCAAATTTAATTGTAGAGAAAGCGGAAGATATTGTAAAGGAAAGTGAAGCGACAGCTGTAAATAAAGAGGTAGATACAAACAGAAGTTTTATAGAACAAATATCTGATATTGAAAATTCTAGCAATTTAGATAATTTTAAGATAGAAGAAACTAAAGATGTAGATCAAGAGAATAAAATTTTACCGATAGATGTTTCGAATGTAAAAGAGTATAAAGAAGAAAAAATAGTTTTAGAAGATAACGAAAATTCCGAAGAAACCTTTTTTGAAATAACAGATGAAATTGAAAATATTGAAGATGAAATTTTAATAAAAGAGAATGTTAAGATCACTCCAATAATTGCCAAGGAGCAAAAAGAACCAGCAAAAGAAGAAAAATTAATTGCAGCACCTATAGCAACTAAAATTAATGAGGACCTTTCTGTAAAGGACAATAATTCTACTGGTGAGAAAACAAAAAGTTCAAGTTTAAACTATTTAATATACGCTTTAGCAGCAATACTTATTTTAGGTATAAGTTATTTAGGGTGGAATTATTTGAATAAGTCTTCAAAAAACAATGATAAAATGTTATCGGAGTTTGAAAATCAAAAATATAAAGATTCTATAGAATTAGCAGATGCTAAAAATCAATTATCCGATTTTATTAGTCAACGATATATCGATTCTATAGCAAATGCAAATCAAATATTATTAGATAATACTAATTCTAGTAAAAAACCTATAAGAAGCAATAGCAATAATAATAGACCAAAAAACAGGTCTGAAGTTATTGTAAATAATAATTTACCAAGTACTTCAAGTTTAGATATAAACCAAGCAGTTACTTCTAATCCTGTAAAGACTAATATACCGACATCTAATAATGATGATGTAACTGATGTCGTAGAAGAGACAATAAGTGATAGTGATAATAAAGCAATGTCCAATTCTAATAATAATATAAGCGATAATTCTTCAGAAAAATCAGATATTGCTGTTGATAACACTAAAACTGTAAAACCTATTAATAAACCTAAAAAAACAGAAACGTTATCGACAATTGAAAAATCACCAATATATCCTGGATGTGAAAATAAAGGTTCTGAATTAGCAAAAAAGAAATGCTTAATGTCAAAAGTTTCAAGATTTGTTCAAAATAAATTCAATGGTGGTTTGTCTCAAGATCTTGGTTTAGATGCAGGTCGTAAAAAAATAAATGTGCAATTTATTATAGATAAAAACGGAAATGCGACAGTTCTAAGAGTTAGAGGGCAACATAAGGTTTTAGAAAAAGAAGCATTAAGAGTTGTTAATTCTTTGCCTAAAATGAAACCTGGTCGTAAAAACGGCAAAACAGAACCTGTTATATACAATCTTCCTATTGTGTATAATGTCGAATATTAACTCCTAATATATAATAATTAGGTGCTAAGTTATTTTTATTTTGGAAGGTCTTTCAGGTTATAAAACGTAGAAACAATAAAACATCAAGTTGAACTCTAGGTGATTAAATAAAATTTACTCGTTTATAGTTGCAATTTAAAGAATCCCAAGGTTTCAAAAAAAGACAGACTAATCATTCTTTAGTGATACGATGACTCAAAGTCATCATATCACTTTTTTTTTGCATTTTAAATAGTTGAACCGCGAATGCTTAATTGCAGTATTGGTCTCTGATCTTAATTATTACAGGAGTCATAAAAAATATAAGTTTTGCCCTAGTATTTTATATGTTTATTAAATGCTTTTTTTTATTAAAATAACAAAAGCATAAGTCTTATTATTATACCTTATTATAGTAATCATGGAAAAACAGAAGTTCCCTATATTTATTATGTTTTAAATACCTTATAAGCTAAAACAAACAAAAACACAAGTCTTATTATTAGTAATCATATGTTCTTAAATGCTTTATAGATAAAACAAACAAAAACATAAGTCTGATTCTTATGTCTTTTATTGTAGTAGTCATGAAAACACACAAGTTTCCTTAATATCTTATAAAATACCTTTTATATGGTAAAGTGAGTAAAAAAGGAAGTTTAAATACCTTATATGGATAAAGCAAAAGTCTTTTATAGTTCAGTAAGGGATTAATAAAAAAAAAACAAAAATTATTTCACTGCATAAAACAGTCATAATTAACGGATTAAAACCACACAAAAAAAAACCTCAAAAACAATCAAAATAAAACTTGTGGGATTGTAAAAAGATATTACATTTGCATCCGCAAACGAAGAGTATTGGTTTGAGAAGGAGTTAAAAACTTCGAATAATCAATTTGAAATTACGGGAAATAAAGGTTATATATTTTAAGGTCAAAACGATTAAAAAAATATTTTAAAAAAAATATCAAAAATTAGTTGTCAGATTGTAAAAAGGTATTACATTTGCACCCGCAAACAAAGAGTGCCAA
>JAMONN010000242.1 GCA_027065775.1 Flavobacteriaceae bacterium
TTTGGAACTTGAAAATGGAGAAAAATTCATTTTTGGTAATGAATGGATTAATAAATTTGATAATTCAGAAAAATTATTTAATATAAATCATAATACTTGGGTATATGATAAAAACAACATCTTCAACAATATTTTAATTACAGAAATTTTAATAGATGAATACAATGAAATTTATATTAAATTAGAAAATGATGTTATTATTTATCATTCTATTGATTACGGAGATAAATTATATATAGAAAAATATTCTGAAGTATTTGATAGAAAAGGAAACTTAAGAGAAGACGAAATCATTATAAGTGAAAAACCATTCAATAAGAAAAAATCGTTTTGGCACTATTTTAAACATTTTTGGTATTAAAAAATTTTATAAAGTAAACAAATAAGGACTTCACTTTAAGTGAAACCCTTATTAATAAGTTCGTCTTTTAAATTACTTTTTAATAATTTTAAACGATTGAGAATTGTTATTAATATCTTGTATTTTAACAAAGTAGACTCCCTTTTTCAAATTTCCTAAATAAATAGAACTATCCGATTTAACAGAACCATTACTTACTATTTTACCTAAAATATTAAAAATAGTATAAGAAGTTACATTTAAAGCATCTGTATACACATAATCTTTTGCTGGATTTGGATAAAGTGTGCTGCCAAAAACAGCGTTTTCATTTACTGCTAAGGAAGAATCACAATCGGTTTCTACAAAAGTTAAAGCATTATCTATAAGTATTAACGGATTCTCGCCATTTGGTGTTGATCCTGACATAACAGTTATATCCGTTTTAGTTAAAGGTGTTGGATTAATTACAATTCCAATATTTTCACAAACATTTCTTTTATCTGTTCCAGTTTTAAATACTTCCGCTTCGGTAAAATTAATTGCTGGAATAGTTTTATAACCAACGTGAAAGTAATTTACAACACCAGATAATTCTCCATTAAAACTAATATTAGGATAATAAATTAATGGCATTTGTCCATTCCAAAAATTAAATTCATCACCAGTTGGTTCTATATGCGTTGATAAAAACTGATAATTAGGACCAACTTGAATTCCTGTTGCTTTATCAAACTCATAAACAAATAAATTACTTTGGCCGCTAAAACTAGAACCACCACTAGACCAATTTTCATTTCTATCGTATCCTGTAATTATTAAATTATCTGTACTTGTTAATGATGGCATTATACTAAAACCGTATTTATTTACTTCATTTGCTGCACCATACCAAGTTTGTGTTGTATCTATTACACCAGTTAAATTATTAAAAACAGTTACACCAAATAAATGGGATACAGAATAATTAGATAGCATATAAATTTTTTCGGTTACAGGATCAAAATAAGCATCTACACTAACGTCTTGTGAATTTCCGAAAACATAACTTTTGTCCCATAATAAATTACCTTGAAAATCGATTTTTTGCGCAAGAACACCTAATTGACTTGTAGTAACATCATTTACACTACCAGTTAAAAAATAACCATTAAACGTTTCTGTAATATGATTAACAGCATCAAAATCTTGATTTGTAGAACTGCTATCAATTTCGATTGTCCAATTAAGACTTAAAGAATCGTCTGTTCTCATTACATAACCAATATTCATAGCACTTGTATTAAGTGCATAAGAATTGCTAAAAAACCCACCAACTATAAATCCAGGGTCTACAATTGCATCGCCATCCACATCATTTTCAACATAAGAAATATGAAGACCTCTAGAGTTAAAATTTGGTGAAACAATATCATAATGTTTTGCATCAATAAAAGCACCAGTTGCTGCATCAATTTTTGCTATAAACACATTTTTTGTTCCGCCAACATCAATAGAACCAGTTACTGCAATCATTGGCGGCAAACCAACTAATTGAAATGGAGCAATATCAAAAATTCTGGCATTTGGTAAGGTTGAAATATATGTTTTTAACCAAACAATATTTCCGTTTATGTCAATTCTTTTAATTGTTGGAGTATAACTTGACATAGAAGGATCAAATAAATTTCCTGCAACAATAGAATTGCTTGTACCATCTAAAGTAGGTTCAATATTTAAATCGTGAAAATGTTCTTGATTGTTAGAATTGATACTTTTTTGATACGTTTGTCCAAAAGTTGTCACGATTAAAAATGTGGACATAATAAATAGTAATTTAATTTTCATAATAAATAGTTTTAATTTCCCTACTCTTTTTTATTGGTTTTTCGGATATCACCATTTTAGTTTTCCTTATATCAAAAAAAGAATAATTTTGTTACCTTTTTAAGATTAATACCTAATTTAAAAACCAAGAGTTTATACCTGTAAATTAGATTCTATTTTAATTTATTTTTGTAAAGATTAGGGAAAATTAAGACGCATCCGAAAAGCCAATCATGGATTATCAGGATTTTTTTTAACGAGAACGATGTTTTACTTTTACGCCAAAATAGGAACAGATGACACGGATTTAAACAGATAATCACAGATTTTTTAATTCTGCGATAATCTACAGAAAACCAAACTACTCCTTAGTATGTAGTAATCGAGTTAACTTCATAGAAATATCTAGTAAGATAATTTTTGCATTTCCATTACGTTCAATATGATAAATTGCCTCATTTAAGGTGTCGTTAATTGCTTCAATATTGCCGCTATGTACAAAAGGTGCGAATTTTTTTAAATCAAATTTTGGTGTGGTAGTTTCTAAATAGACCAACTTATCTGCTTTGTAGTTTAGTAACATTGCTTGTCTAAAAAAATGTAAGCAATACTGTAAAAATTGTTTTTGTGTTTCTCTACCAGATTTTGCTATTTCATTAGACCAATTAATTAAACTTTCGATGACTGAAGCATTTCCTTTTGCTCTAAAAGCAGCACGAATCCAAATAATAAACCAAGTTTCAAATTTGTTATCGCTAGAATCATGATGTACTAAATGTAATGCTCTATTCCAGTTTCCGTTTGCTTGATGTGCTATTTTTTGTGCGACATTCTTACTTAAATTTTCTTTAGAAATAAGGTTTTTTATGATATTCTCTTCACTAACTTTAGGAAAATGTAAAACCTGACAACGCGATAAAATAGTTTTAATAATTTGCTCTTCATCTACAGCAATTAAAAGTAGAATTGTTTTATTTGGTGGTTCTTCAATTAATTTCAGTAATTTATTTGCAGCAGCATTATTCATTTTTTCTGCCATCCAAATTAGCATGATTTTATGACCGCCTTCAAACGATTTTAAAACTAATTTTTTGGAGATTAAAATTGCTTCGTCTTTACCAATTTGCCCTTGTTTATTTTCAACTTCTAAAAATTGAAACCAATCAAATAAATTAGCATAAGGATTTTTAAAAATAAAATTTCGCCATTCAGGTAAAAAAGAATCACTAGTTGGACTTCTTTTTACTTTGTCGGTTGTCACAACAGGAAAAGCAAAATGTAAATCGGGATGTGTTAATTTATCACATTTTAACTTACAAGCATCTTTATCTTTTGCATCATTAATTAAGATTTGTTGAGCATAAGCAATAGCAGTTGCTAAAGTACCGCTTCCTTCTTTGCCAACAAATAATTGCGCATGCGGAATCCTTGCTTCATCAATCGTTTTTTGTAAATACGATTTGATATTTTCTAAACCAATAATATCATTAAAATACATGTAACAAAAGTAAGGAGTTTTTTTATAATGTAATTCATTGTTTTCCGATAAAAGATATAAGACCGCTTCGCTTTAAGACTTAAGATGTAAGATAAATCGTAACCAACTAACAACCTTGCGTTTAGCAAGTCGTTTTTTATTAAAAATAAGGTGTAATTTAATAAATATCGAACTGTTTATTTATTTTTCAGTAAGTTGATTATTGTTAAATACGATTAAACAATTACTCAAAAAACAATTACCTAATGAAATCTAAAAATATAAATTTTCAAACGTCGTTTTAAATTAATATATTTACGGATTATTATAGTTGATTTCTTAATGAAGACAGAAAGTGATTTAAATAATTGTCAACTAACAAATTAAACCAAAAAGATATGAGTTGTACAACTTGTACTACAGATAAAACAGGAATACCAAAAGGATGTAAAAGCAACGGAACTTGCGCTTCTGGCGGTTGTGATAAATTATCCGTTTACGATTGGTTAGGCAATATGTCTTTACCAGGACACCAAAAAAAGTTTGACCATATAGAAGTTCGTTTTAAAAACGGAAGAAAGGCATTTTTTAAAAACGAACCAAATTTATCAATTAACATTGGTGATATTATTGCCGTGGAATGTAAATCTGGTCACGATATAGGTGATGTTACTTTAACAGGTGAATTGGTTAAAGTCCAAATGAACAAGAAAAAGGTAAGATTAGGTTCTGAAAACATCTTAAAAGTTTACCGAAAAGCATCACAAAAAGATATTGATATTTGGCAAGAAGCTAGAAATAAAGAGCAAGAAGTACAACGTAAAGCTCGTTTAATTGTTTCTCGTTTAGGGTTAAAGATGAAATTGAGTGATATTGAATTTCAAGGTGATGGCAAAAAAGCAACCTTTTATTATACTGCGGATACTCGTGTAGATTTTAGAATGTTAATTAGAGAATTAGCAACAATGTTTAACATAAGAATCGAAATGAAACAAGTTGGTTTGCGACAAGAAGCAGCAAGACTTGGTGGTATTGGTTCTTGTGGTAGAGAATTATGTTGCTCTACTTGGTTAACCGATTTTAGATCGGTAAGTACAAGTGCTGCTAGATACCAACAATTATCTTTAAATCCGTTAAAATTATCTGGTCAATGTGGTAAATTAAAGTGTTGTTTAAATTACGAATTAGATTCGTATATGGATGCGCTTAAAGATTTCCCAAACCCCAAAATTTGGTTGCAAACCAAACAAGGAACTGCAATGTTTCAAAAAATGGATATTTTTAATGGTTTTGTATGGTATGTTTATAAAGACAACCCTATGCAATGGCATCAATTAACTACAGAGCAAGCAAATGAAATTATTACCCTAAATAAAAAAGGCGAAAAACCATATAATTTAGAGGAATATTCCAACGAATTAATTATCGAAGAACCAGATAAAAATATTTTTGAAAATGTTGTTGGACAAGATAGTTTAACGCGTTTTGACAAACCTAAAAGAAGTAAAAAGCGTAATAATAAAAATAGGAATCGTAATAAAAATAAGAATTCTAATCAGAATAATCCAAATCAGAAAAAGAATCCAAATCAAAATAAAAAACGACCTAACAACAATAATAATCAAAACAAGAAAAAGGTAAATCCTAATCAGAATAACGCAAATAAAAAGCGTAATCCAAATCAGAAAAAGGTAAATCCAAATCAAAAACAAAATCCAAACAGTAAAAAATCTTAAGTTTATTTAAGTAAAAGTAGTCAGAATGTTGAAAGCTAAATATAATAGATTATGTAAAAATGTTTTGCGTAAAGACGTTTTGCAAAACGTCTTTAACTATATTACGTTATTTATTGTATTTGTTTCGTGTACTAATAATACTATTTTTACGGAATATAAAAGTATTCCAAATAATAAATGGCATAAAGACTCTATAATAAGTTTCCATTTTAATGCTAAAGATACAGTTTCAAAAAACAACATATACATTAATCTAAGAAACAATAAAGATTACGAATTTAATAATTTGTTTTTAATTACAAGTGTAGAGTTTCCTAACAAAACAAAAGTAATTGACACTTTAGAATACGAAATGACCGACGCAAAAGGCCGATTTTTAGGCACAGGTTTTACCGATACAAAAGAAAATAAATTAGAATATAAAGCAAGTATCCCTTTTGCCATACAAGGCGATTATCATTTTACCATTAAACAAGCAATGCGAAAAATTGGTGAAGAAAATGGGGTGAATTTCCTTAACGGAATATCGGATATTGGTATTGAAATTAATAAAATTAACTAACGAATAATAGATAAATAACTTCAAATACTCAAAACCAACTAAGTTTTTCTTAAACAGGTTTTATTTTTGAAGTTTACAAATCTAATACTAACTTAATATGAACAAAAACAAAACAAATCAATTTAAAAAATATACCAAATGGCTTTGGCGTATTTTTTTAGGAGGCATTGCATTTGTCTTCTTACTTTTTCTATTTACTTCACTTGGCTTATTTGGCAAACTACCAACTTTTGAACAATTAGAAAATCCTAAAAATGATTTAGCAACACAATTAATTTCTGAAGATGGAAAAACTATTGGTAAATATTTTACCGAAAATAGAACACCTGTAACTTTTGATCAAATTCCAAAAAATTTAGTCGATGCTTTAATTGCTACGGAAGACGCTCGTTTTTACAAACATTCAGGAATTGATTTTAGAGGTACTGCTCGTGCCTTCTTTTATTTAGGAAGTAAAGGTGGCGCAAGTACTATATCACAACAATTAGCAAAAATGATATTTCATGGCGAACGTTCAGGAGGAATATTTAATAAAATAGGTCAAAAGTTAAAAGAATGGGTTATTGCTATTAAATTAGAAAAACGTTATACTAAAAACGAAATCATTACCATGTATTTTAACAAGTATGATTTTCTAAACCAAGCAGTTGGTATTCGTTCCGCTTCAAGAATTTATTTTGGAAAAGAACCAATTAATTTAGATCAAGAACAAGCAGCAATGTTAGTTGGTATGCTAAAAAATTCATCATTATATAATCCTTTAAGAAGACCAGAATTAGTTAAAAAAAGGCGTGATGTAGTTTTAAAACAAATGGAAGTTTATGATTATATAACTACGAAAGTAAAAGATAGTTTATATAAAACCGAATTAAATTTAGACGTTCATAAAGAAGATACTAATTATGGTATGGCAACTTATTTTAGAGAATACGTTCGTAAATTTATGAAGCAATGGGTTAAAAAGAATCCGAAAGACGATGGCACAGAATATAATATCTATCGCGATGGATTAAAAATATACGTTACTATAAATTCGAAAATGCAAAAATATGCTGAAGAAGCTATGCAAGAACATATGGCAAATTTGCAAAATGAATTTAATAAATACCAAACATCTAGAACTAAAAGTAAACGTAATAAATGGCAAGAAAAAATTGTTCCGTTTAGTACGGATTTAAAAGTAAAAGACGTCGAAAAAATTATGGATCGTGCCATAAAAATTTCTCAACGTGGTAAACGATTAAAAAAACAAGGTAAATCGTTTAAAGAAATAAAAGCAAATTTCAAGAAAAAAACCAAAATGAAAGTATTTTCTTGGAAAGGAAATATAGATACAATAATGTCACCTTACGATTCTATTAAATACTATAAAAAGTTTTTAAGATCTGGTGTAATGTCCGTAGAACCTCAAACAGGTCATATTAAAGTTTGGGTTGGTGGTATTAATCATGAACATTTTAAATACGATGCGGTAAAACAACAAAAACGTCAAGTTGGTTCTACTTTTAAACCGTTTGTGTATGCTACGGCAATTAATCAGTTAAAATATTCACCTTGTAAAAAAATGTCGAATACACCTTATACTATTCCTAAAGAAAAATACGGAATGCCAAAAGATTGGACTCCTGAAAATGCAGGAAAAAAATATGGTGGCGAACGCACATTAAAAAATGCTTTAGCAAATTCGATTAATGTAATTTCGGCTAGATTGATTGATGATGCAAATCCGCAAAATGTTGCAAATTTGGCTAAAAAATTAGGTATAGAATCTAAAATTGAAGCAAATCCTTCCATTGCACTTGGTGCAGTAGAGTTGTCTTTATACGAAATGATTGGTGCTTTAAGTACTTTCGTAAACAAAGGAATGTATATTAAACCGTATGCAATTTTACGAATTGAAGATAAAAACGGAACAATTTTAGAAAATTTTAGTACTACAAGACACGAAGTTGTAAACCAAGAAATTGCTTACACCATGATTAATTTAATGGAAGGCGTAACACAAGCAGGTTCTGGTATTCGTTTACGAAGCACACGAAAACATTCGCAAAAAGTGGTTACTGGTAGTCCATATAAATTCACTAATGCTATTGCTGGTAAAACTGGTACAACGCAAAACCAAAGTGATGGTTGGTTTATGGGTATGGTGCCAAATTTAGCAACTGGTGTTTGGGTTGGTGCAGATGATCGTTCGGTTCATTTTCCTGATATTGGTCGTGGTCAAGGAGCATCAATGGCATTGCCAATTTGGGCTTTAATGTATAACAAAATGTATGCAGATTCTACTTTGCATGTAAGTAAAAAAGAATTTCCAAGGCCAGCAAACTTATCCATCGAAATTGATTGTGATAAAGATGACGAAGAACCAAAAGATGGTGAAATTATAAAAGAGAAAGTTGATGAAGATGATTTCAACAATTAAAATAAGTGGATTATGATAAATAAAGTAGTAAAAAATGTGCAAGAAGCTTTGCAAGGCGTAAAAAGCGGTATGACTTTTATGCTTGGCGGCTTTGGTTTATGTGGTATTCCTGAAAATTCCATAACTGAATTAGTTAATTTAGGTATTGATGATTTAACTTGTATTTCTAATAATGCAGGTGTCGATGATTTCGGATTAGGTTTGTTATTACAGAAACGTCAGATTAAAAAAATGATTTCGTCTTATGTAGGTGAAAATGATGAATTTGAAAGACAAATGTTATCAGGCGAATTAGAAGTAGATTTAATACCGCAAGGTACTTTAGCAGAACGTTGTAGAGCAACTGGTGCAGGAATCCCTGCATTTTATACGCCAGCAGGATTCGGAACAGAAGTTGCCGAAGGAAAAGAAACTAGAGAATTTAACGGAAAAATGTATGTGTTAGAACACGCTTTTAATCCAGAATTTGCCTTTGTAAAAGCATGGAAAGGCGATACTGCAGGAAATTTAATTTTTAAAGGAACAGCAAGAAATTTCAATCCAATGATGGCAATGGCAGGAAAAATTACTGTTGCTGAGGTGGAAGAATTGGTGGAAGCAGGCGAGTTAGATCCAAATCAAATTCATATTCCAGGAATATTTGTACAACGTATTTTTCAAGGAAAAGATTATGAAAAAAGAATTGAACAACGAACTGTGAGGTAATCTAACAATGTAACAATTTATTAATGTAATAATTTATGTGATTATGGCGAATATTGTTGTAGAAAAATCGATTGAGGTAGCACTATTAATTATAGAATATAGTGAACTTTTAGATAGTAATCGTAAATACGTTATTGCAAAACAAATTTTAAGATCTGGTACAAGTATTGGCGCGAATATTCATGAAGCTCAAAATGCAGAAAGTAAAAGAGATTTTATTCATAAATTAAAAATTGCAGCGAAGGAATTAGAAGAAACTAAATATTGGTTAATTCTTTGTAAAGAATCAAAAAATTATCCAACACATCCAAATTTAGAACAAAAAGTAAAAGAATTAGGACTAATTTTATATAAAATATTAAGTACAAGTATTAAATCTAATAAAACAATGTAACGATGTAAAAATGTAGCAATAAGTAACGCATTGATACATTATTACATTGAATAAATTGATACATTAAACGAATTGATACATTGTTAAATTAAATAATTGATACATTATAATCATGGCACTTAACAAAAACCAAATAGCACAAAGAATAGCACAAGAACTAAAACACAATTGGTACGTAAATTTAGGAATTGGCATACCAACTTTAGTTGCTAATTACATACCAAAAGGAATTGATGTAGAATTTCAATCCGAAAACGGATTATTAGGTATGGGACCTTTTCCGATAGAAGGAACTGAAGACGCAGATTTAATAAATGCAGGAAAGCAAACTGTAACCATTTTAAAAGGTGGTTCATTATTCGATTCTGCTTTAAGTTTTGCAATGATTCGTGGACAACACGTACAATTAACGGTTTTAGGAGCGATGGAAGTTTCGCAAAATGGCGACATTGCCAATTGGAAAATTCCAGGAAGAATGGTAAAAGGTATGGGTGGCGCAATGGATTTAGTAGCGTCAGCAGACAATATTATCGTTGCCATGATGCACACAAATAAAAGAGGAGAATCTAAAATTTTAGAATCTTGTTCGTTACCATTAACAGGCGTTGGTTGTGTTAAAAAAATAGTAACTAATTTGGCTGTTTTAGAAGTAAAAAATAATGCATTTTATTTATTAGAAAGAGCACCTGGAGTTTCGGTTGATGAAATTAAGGCAGCAACTGCTGGTAAATTAATTGTGGAAGGTGAAGTGCCTGAAATGAAATTCCCATCCTAAATCCTTCCCAAAAGGAAGGACTTACATAGTTAATTACGATAAAAATTCTGCGATAATCAGCGAAATCTACATGAAACAAAAAAAATGAAAATACTATCCTACAACGTAAACGGAATAAGAGCAGCAATTAAAAAAGATTTTATTGGTTGGTTAAAATCTGCAAATCCAGATGTAATTTGTTTGCAAGAAATAAAAGCAATGCAAGAGCAACTAGATGTAACTTTATTTGAAGAAGCAGGTTATAAATATAATTACTTTCATTCCGCAGAAAAAAAAGGATATTCAGGTGTGGCAATCTTGTGTAAAGAAGAACCAAAACATATCGAATTTGGTGCAGATTTCGATTTAGCAACTACCGAAGGTCGTGTTTTAAGAGTAGATTTCGAAACGGTTTCTGTTATTAGTTTATACCTTCCGTCAGGAACAAATCAACTTAGATTAGAAGCGAAATTCAAATTTATGGATGATTTTCAAGAATATGTTTCGGAACTTAAAAAAACAATTCCTAATTTAATTATTTGTGGTGATTATAATATTTGTCATGAAGAAATTGATATTCATAATCCAAAAATGAAAGGAGTTTCAGGATTTTTACCAGTAGAACGTGAATGGTTAGGCGATTTTTTAAATAATGATTTTATAGATACATTTAGATATTTCAATAAAGAAGGTGATCAATATTCTTGGTGGAGTTATAGAGCAAATGCTAGAAACAATAATAAAGGTTGGCGCTTAGATTATTGTTTGGCAACAAAAACCTTAGAAAATCGTTTAGAAAGAGCTTATATTTTACAAGAAGCAAGACATAGTGATCATTGCCCAGTTGGTGTTGAGATAGATTAGGGTTTCACGCAAAGGCGCAAAGTTATTAATCAAAATTTACAAATAAAAAATCTGCGAAATCTGTGAAAATCTGCATAAAAAAAAACCAAAAACATGAAAAAAATAATAATTTTAATACTAATAATAGTAATGACATCTTCTTGCGTAACCAAAAAAATGTACCAAGAATTAGATGATAAATACAATTCATTAAAGAATAGAAATACCGATTTAGTAGGTGAAAATGATGATTTATTTTCGAATACAAAAGATTTAGAAAATACAAATTTGAAACTCTCTAAAAGTCTGGATAGTTTAAAATCGGCAAAGGCAAATTTATTAGATGATGTGATTGCTTTGGAAGCACGAAAAAATCAATTAGAAAAATCGTATAATGAATTATCTCAAAGTAGCGCACAAGAATTAGATGTAAAAGCAGCAGAAATCTTAAGATTATCTCAAGAATTAGAAGAAAAAGAAAATCGATTGTTAGCAGAAAATATTAGATTAGAAAATTTAAAATCTCAATTAGAATCACGTTCTGAAAGAATTGAGCAACTAGAATCTCTTATTACTGCTAAAGAAGAAAAAATGCAAAATCTAAAAAATGCTATTTCTAATGCGTTGCAAAATTTTGAAGGAAACGGATTAACAGTACACAGAAAAAACGGAAAAGTATATGTGTCTATGGAAAATAAATTACTATTTGCTTCAGGAAGTTGGAATGTTGGTGCAAATGGATCAAATGCTGTTAAAAAATTAGCAAGTGTTTTAAGACAAAATAAAGATATTGAAGTATTAATTGAAGGTCACACAGACAACGTACCTTACAATGGTGGAAACGGAATTACAGACAATTGGGATTTATCCACAAAAAGAGCAACTGCCATTGTACGTATTTTAGTAAACGGCCAAGTAGATGCAAAACAAATAACTGCTGCAGGAAGAGGAAAATATCTACCAATAGGTTCAAATACTACAACACAAGGCAAAGCAAAAAATCGTAGAATTGAAGTAATTTTATCTCCAAATCTAGACGCTATTAGTGAAATGCTAGAGAATTAATTACTCTGTTTTGGTATTGATTTTAAATATAAAGTTTCTACTTCTTCTCTTGCCCAAGGCGTAGTTCGTAAAAATTTTAAACTTGATTTAAATGTTGGGTTTGATTTAAAACAATTAATATTTATTCTATCTGCAAGCTTATCAAAACCATATTCATCAATTAAAAATTCTAATATTTCTGCAAGTTTAATTCCGTGTAACGGATTATTTGGTTGGGTATTTTTAGGTTTTAACATATATAGCAAAGATAAGCGTTTAATAAGCGAATAATAAACAATCCTTCACGAATTCTATAAAATCTTAGAATAAATAATAAAAGATATTACTTTTGTTACGTAAAAGACTCTCACATAAAAACAGTCTTATGTCTATAAACCTAATATCTAAAATAAAGAACCATAAAAAGAAAAGTATATTTTTACTTATCTTATTAGTTTGGTATTATTTTTCTCTACCAAAAATTTTGTTCAACGATCCAACAACTACAATTATAGAAAGTAGTAATGGTAGTTTGTTAGGCGCTAAAATTGCAACAGATGGACAATGGCGATTTCCTAAAAACAAAACAATCCCTAAAAAATTTGAAACCTGTATCGTTCAGTTTGAAGATGCATATTTTTATAAGCATTTTGGTTTTAATCCTATATCTATTGCGAAAGCTTTTTTAGAAAATTTAAAATCAAAACGTGTAAAACGTGGCGGAAGTACATTAACACAACAAGTAATACGATTATCTAGAAAAGGAACTAAAAGAACTTATTTTGAAAAAATTAAAGAAATTATTCTTGCTACACGATTAGAATTCAGACATTCTAAAAAAGAAATTCTTAATTTATATGCAGAAAATGCGCCTTTTGGCGGAAACGTTGTTGGATTAGAAGCGGCTTCTTGGCGATATTATGGCAGAAAGTCAAGTAATTTATCTTGGGCAGAAACGGCAACTCTTGCGGTATTACCAAACGCACCAAGTTTAATTTATCCTGGTAAAAATCAAGTTAGACTTCTAAAAAAACGCAATAGATTACTTAAAAAATTATTTACGGAAAATATTATTGATAAAACAACTTATCAATTAACTTTAACAGAAGCATTGCCACAAAAACCATATAGATTACCACAAATAGCACCTCATTTATTACAAAAAATCGCAAAAAGTAATAAAGGCGAATTAGTAAAAACAAGTATTGACATACATTTACAAAAATCTGTAAATAAAATTGTTACAGCACATTATAATGAATTACAACAAAATGAAATTTACAATATAGCAGTATTAGTGTTAGATGTAAAAACACGAAAAGTGTTGGCTTATGTTGGTAATTCTCCAACAGATAATGCACATCAAAAAGATGTAGATATTATTGATAAACCTAGAAGTACGGGTAGTATTTTAAAACCATTTTTATATGCTGCGATGTTAGATCAAGGCGATATATTACCAAATACATTAATTGCAGATGTACCAACCCAAATTGCAAATTATAATCCTGTTAATTTTAATCAAGAATACGATGGTGCGGTTGCTGCAAGTCGTGCTTTATCAAAATCGTTAAATGTTCCTGCGGTTAGAATGCTGCAACAATTTGGTTTAGATCGTTTTTACCATTATTTAAAAAAACTAAAACTAAAAGACATTAAATATGATGCTAATCATTACGGATTATCTTTAATTTTAGGTGGAGCAGAATCTAACCTTTGGGATATTTGTAAATCGTATGCTTCTTTAAGTGCAACGTTAAATAATTATGATAAACTACAAGCAAAATATTATGCTAATGAATTTATCGAACCTACATATTTAAAGAACAAAGAACTAAATTTTGGTAAAATAAACACGGAAAAAACATTGTACGATGCAGGTTCTATTTATCTAACATATAAAGCATTAAAAGAAGTAAATAGACCAGAAGGCGAAGAAAATTGGCAATTTTTTGACGACTCTAAAGAAATTGCTTGGAAAACAGGCACTAGTTTTGGTTTTAGAGATGCTTGGGCAGTTGGTACAACCAAAGATTATGTGGTTGGTGTTTGGGTTGGCAATGCAGATGGCGAAGGCAGACCAGGTTTGGTTGGAGTTCAATCGGCAGCACCAATTTTATTTGATGTTTTTAATGAACTACCCAAAAGCGAATGGTTTACGAAACCTTTTGATGAGTTGGTTAAAATACCTGTTTGTTCTAAAAGTGGTTATCGTGCAGGCGATTATTGCGAAAAAAAAGACAGTGTTTTTGTGCAACGAACTGGTTTAAAAACAAAATCTTGTACTTATCATTATTATATTCATTTAGATGAAACAGGAACTAACCAAGTAAATGCTAGTTGTTATCCTTTAAATAAAATGAAACATAAAAAGTGGTTTTCTTTACCACCATTAATGGAATACTATTACAAACAAAAAAATCCTACTTATAAAGTATTACCGAATTTTAAAAACGATTGTTTGAATGAATCGGATAAACCGATGGCTTTTATTTACCCAAAAGATAAAGTTAGTGTGTTTCTGCCAAAAGATTTTAATGGTAAAACTAATGAGTTAATTTTAAAAATAGCACATTCAACTATAGATGTTAAAGTGTATTGGTATTTGGATAAAGAATTTATTGGTACAACCGAAAACTTCCATGAAATTGCTATTCTTCCTAAAAAAGGAAAGCATATCATAACTGCAGTAGATACCTTTGGAAATGAATTAAAACGAAGTATTGAAATTAAGGAATAAAACCCATAAGGAAGATGTTTTGTAAAAACATTTAACCTTGTGGGTTTTATAGGGTAGTGTCAGAAATTTAAGTTTTATTGTCTAATAATAATAGTATTTCCTATTATAATATTATTATCCGTTAAATTATTCCATTCTTTTAATTGGTCTACAGTAACATTATATTTTTTAGAAATTGAAAATAAAGTATCTTCTTTTATTACAGTATGTCTTATTTCTGTAAATGTGTTATTTATAATATTAGTATTTGCTACAGAACCATCATTTATTTTAATTTCCACTCTTCTATTTAATTGTCTTCCACCACTTGTTCTATTTGTATATTTAGGTATAGAGAAACCGTAACCTATTGCTTTTAAATTTGAAGGGTCAATACCAATTCTAATTAAATATGTTTGTACTGCATTAGCTCTATTTTGTGACAGTTGTAAATTATATGCTCTTTTTCCACCACTATCTGTATGACCTTCTACAACAAAATTAATATTTGGATGTTTAGACATAATATCTCCTATTTTATCTAATTCTCTTTTAGCAGAATCTCTTAAAAGTGATTTCCCTGAAGTAAAATAAATATTTTTTGCTAAATTTAATATGGTGGTTTTCTCTACTTCGGTAATTGTATTTTCAATAATAGGGCAACCTTGATTGTCTATTGGTCCTGCAGTATTTGGACATAAATCTTCTTTATCACTTAGACCATCGCCATCTGTATCTTTTTCAATAGGGCAACCATCTAATTCTTTTGCACCAAATTTTAGAGGACATTTATCATTAAAATCAATAATACCATCATGATCTGTATCTATTGCAACGCCATTACCGTATGTGAGAGCACCTTTTGGCGTATTTGGTTCTTTATCAAATTGATCTATAACGCCATCGCCATCTGTATCGTTTAATTTAATTGGTTCTGCGGTTGGAGCAATTTCTACTATATTGTCAATAATATCTGCATCATGCCAAATAATATTATCAGAATCTTTTTTATTTAACTTATATACAAGACCTAAATTTGTGGTAAAAAAAGTTTCGAAAACTTGTTTTTGATGTACGATTGCGTCTAAATGATCTTCATTGTTAAAGTTCGCAGTTTGTCTTAATTCAATATCAAATTTGCTTGATACTCTATATTTTATACCCAATCCTGCAGTATAATAAATAGATTTAGCATTGTCACTTCTACCATTAACAGTTTCGAAATCTGTAATTAATTCATCGGTATCTAAATCAAATAATTTAGAGTTATACGTGTGATAACCTAAACCTAAATAAGTAGAAAAGTTTAATTTTCTGTTTGCTCTAGCATATGGGTTTTGTGATAAACCATTCAAATTAATAATGGCATTAAATTCTCCACCTAAAGTTTCTCCGTCGGTATATAATCTAGGTAAACCTGGTGCAAAATCTTGCGAAGAACCTTTTATTTTTGTCATTTGGGCTTTTAATTCAAAACCAAAAGCTGGTGTAATCATTTTATCTACATATACATAAAAACCTATATTAATAGGTTCATTATTTTCGGAATTTAATGAAGTTAAATCACCATGTAGAATTGTGTTATTAGCACCAAAACCGATAGACCAAGTATCTAATTGACTATTTTGTGCGTTAATTTGCAGAAGAAAAATAAATACAACTGCTGTTAATAATAAATTACGTTTCATAAGGGGTTAGGTTTTGATTAGATGCAATTTAGCAATCAAAGTTACAATAATTTTTTATGGGTTTTAATTTTATTCAAAATACTGTAATAATTTTGTTTGTTTTTCACAAAATCCATATCTGATACGTCTATAATTAATGTATTTAGGTTTTGCTCTGTTTTAATAAAATTAAAATATCCTTTGTGGATTTTATCTAGATAATCTGCTTTAATGTTTTTTTCATAAGCACGACCTCTTTGTTTAATATTCTCTAATAACCTATCGGTATTTTGGTATAAATAAATATATAAATCTGGTTTCGTGATTTCTTTATACATAACGTCAAACATGCGCCTATATAAATTATATTCATCTTTTTGTAGTGTGATTTGCGAAAATATTAAGGATTTAAAAATATAATAATCCGATACTATTAAGTTTTTAAACAAATCAAATTGTGCTATGTCATCAGATAATTGTTGGTATCTATCTGCTAAAAAACTCATTTCTAACTGAAAAGCAAAACGATCTTTATCTTTGTAAAATTTAGGTAAAAACGGATTATCGGTAAAGCGTTCTAAAACTAAACGTGCATTATATTCTGCGCCAATCATATTTGACAGTGTAGTTTTTCCTGCGCCAATATTACCTTCAATTGCTATATAATTATATTTTTCGTCTAAAGATAAAGGTTTTGTTAACTTACTAGTTGTTTTTTCTACTTCTAACTTGTCATTGCAAACTTGTAAAGCTATTTCAATAGTGTTTTTTGATATTGGGTGTTTTACTTGCGGTGCAATTTCCTTTAAAGGAATCAAAACAAACTTACGGTCTAACATTTTTGGATGTGGTACTTGTAAGTTTTTTGAAGTAATAATTTCATTATCAATTAATAAAACATCAATATCTATTATTCTGTTTTCATAGTTACCTGAAGTGTTTTTAATTCGACCTAAACTTTTTTCAATTTTAGAAATTTGAAACCAAAGTTCTTCGGGATCTAAAAATGTAACTGCTGTTATACAAATATTATGAAAATCATTGCCTTTAAAACCAGAAGATTTTGAAAGGTACACCGAAGAAATTTTAACAATACTACCAATATATATTGCAATAGCATCTATTGCTTTTTGTAGGTTTTTATTCAAGTCTCCTTGATTTGTACCTACAGATAAATATATGGTTTTATTAGTATGCATTCTTTTTATTATCTCTTACTTATTTTGAAGTATGCAAAGAAACTAAAAACAATTTCAAAAAGTATATATTTGCAAACCATTTTATAAACATATTAAAATTTGTTTGTAACATAGTCAAATGTAAAACGTCACATAAGAAAAAATAATATAATGAAATTTTTAAGAAATTTATTAGCAACAATTTTAGGAGTATTTATCGCATTTTTTATCATGTTTTTGTTTTTTGTAATGATAGCATCATTTTCAAAAGATAAAGTTGTAGTAAAAAGCAATTCGGTTTTAGAATTAAATTTTGAACAAAAAATAATGGACGATTATAATGTAACCGATCCTTTATCAGAAATGTTCGGTGACAAAGGAAAAGTTTTATCCTTACACAAAATAATTGCAGCAATCGAAAACGCAAAAACAGACGATAAAATTAAAGGTATTAGTATAAATACTTTAGGGATTAATGCTGGTATGGCACAAACACAAGCAATTAGAAATAAACTGCTAGAGTTTAAAGAATCTGGTAAATTTATTACAGCATATGCCGATTATTATAGTCAGAAAAATTATTATTTAAGTTCTGTTGCCGACTCTATTTATGTAAATCCGGTTGGTGGCGTAGATTTAAAAGGTTTAGGAGCAGAATTATTATTCTTTAAAGATTTTGAAGATAAATATGGCGTTAAAATGGAAGTTATTCGTCACGGAAAATACAAAAGTGCTGTAGAACCTTTCCTTGCAAACAAAATTAGTGATGCAAATAGAGAGCAAACCACAGAGTTATTGCAATCTATTTGGCATGAATTTAAAGACGATATTGCAACTAGTAGAAACAAAAGTATTGCAGAAATAGATCATATTGCAGATGAATTATTAGGTAGAAATGTAAAATTAGCTATGGAAAATAACTTAATAACTAAAAGTATTTATTTAGATGAATACGATGCTATTTTAAAAAATAATTTAGGTGTTGCTAGTGATAAAAAAATAAACACGGTTGATTTAAAAGATTATATTAAATCAGGTAAAGGAAGAATAAAATCTACTGCAAAAAATAAAATTGCAGTAATTTATGCACAAGGCGAAATAAAATATGGCGAAGGTGATGAAACTTATATAGGTCAAGAAAAAATAATTAAAGCAATACGAAAAGCAGTAAAAAACGATGCGGTTAAAGCAATTGTTTTACGTGTTAATTCTCCTGGCGGAAGTGGTTTAGCATCCGATTTAATTTGGAGAGAATTAGAACTTACTAAAGATAAAAAACCTTTGGTAGTTTCAATGGGTAATTATGCCGCTTCGGGTGG
This sequence comes from Flavobacteriaceae bacterium, assembly GCA_027065775.1. Classification (GTDB taxonomy): domain Bacteria; phylum Bacteroidota; class Bacteroidia; order Flavobacteriales; family Flavobacteriaceae; genus S010-17. The sequence continues at coordinate 18,967 of JAMONN010000242.1, forward strand.
TTATTATATTGCTTGTAATGCTACAAAAATATTTGCAGAACCAACAACTGTAACAGGTTCTATTGGTGTATTTGGCGTAGTACCCAACTTTAGTAAATTTGTAGATAGAATTGGTATTAATGCCGAGCAAATTCAAACAAACAAACAATCTTTAGGCTATAGTGCTTTTGAACCAATGAACGAAGATTTTTATAAAGTTACTTTAGAAGGCGTAAAAGATTTTTACGAATTATTTTTAGATCGTGTTGCTAAAGGTAGAGGCATGACAAGAGATGAAGTTAATGAAATTGCACAAGGTCGTGTTTGGACTGGTGTTCAAGCAAAAGAAAAAGGTTTAGTCGATGAATTAGGTAATTTAGACGATGCAGTTGCATACGCAGCAGAATTAGCAGAAATAACAGAATACAGAGTAAGAAATTATCCACATTACGAAAAAAACTTTGAAGATGCTTTTGGTGGAGGATTTCCATTCTTAAAAATAGATACTAAAACTATTATTGAAAACGAAATAGGTGCAGAAAATTATAGAGTATTACACAATTTTAAACAATTCTCTGAGTTAAAAGGAATACAAGCAAGAATGCCTTTTGTAATGGAAATTAAGTAATTTACACTACTTATGTATTCCTGCGAAGGCAGAAATCTAAATAATTAAAGAGATTTCTACCTTCGCAGGAATGACAATTTTATAAAATACACATATCAAAAAAAATAAATATGAAACTAGTTATCTTATTTTCTATCGGAATTATATTATTTAGTTGTAAATCTTCCAAATTGGATACAAACATTCCGTTTCAAATAAAAAAAGCAACGTATCAATATTGGACTGGCGGACAACCTGGAGTTCACGGTATTAAAATTGAATTATTACTAGCTAATTTAAAAGAAGATATTACATTACAAGATGTCTATTTTAAAAACCGAAAAGAAAAATTATATCTAAAAAAATCTACAGAAGAAAATACTTTATTTACTGCAAATTTCAATACTGCAAAAGATCAAAATACAGATATGATTCTACATGATGATCCTAAAAAAGAATACGGTAATACGTTACCTAATAAAGTAGGTTTCCCTAAAAATATAACAGAAAACCAATGTGTTATTAGTTATCTTCAAAATAATAAAGAATATTTTCATACCATAAATCTTATTAAGGAAGAGAATGCTTCTTATCAGTAATTTTGATTCATTCAAAAAACAATTACAGTTAACTCACACCGTGACTCAAAGTCACGGTGTGAGTATTTTATTGAGTAAAGATTTCACTTAAAATAACCAAAATCAGTAATACGATGATCAAGATCATTGTATTATTTTGGACACCACAATACTAAAATATACATTTTCATTAAATTCTTGGCACAGAATTTGAATAATCATTAACATAATATTAAATGTTTTGATTATGAAAACACTAAAAACTACTTTAAAACTATCTTTAATAATGCTAATAACAGCATTTACATTTACATCATGTGTGGTAGATAACAATCCAATCTTTTTTGAAGATGATGCAATTTCATTAAACCAATTATTACAAGCTAAAGACCTTTGGTATATAGATTATAATGCTACACAAGGTTCTGGCGATACTCGTTTTTTATCTTTAGCATTCACACTTTCGTTTAATAACGGAAACGTATTTGCAAATAACAACTTAGTAGATATTGGTTTAATTGGTAATGGTTTAGGAGATCAAATAGGTTATTATAATACTAACGGAAATATCGTAGAAATAGAACACGATTTAGATGGTTTTATAGATTTGGAAGTAATTCAAGTTTCTGATAATAGAATTAAATTAAGAGACCATTTCGAAAATGTTACTTATACTTTAATAGGTTACAATACAAATGCTTTTGACTACGATCAAGTATTTTATGATAACATAGAATATTTTTTACAAGAATTTGTAACTTGGAAAAAAGTAGATGTTATTGGTGGTGTAGAAAATGAATTTGATAATGAAAATTTTTTAGCATTTATACCTGAAGACAGAAACTCATTTCAATCCTCACAAGATAATCTTGGCACAACTATTGCAGAATTATTATGGGACTTTACAGGTGAATATGAAGTGTTTGACGTACAAGGTCAAGACGATATAAAAGTTTTAACATTAGATTATGATTTGTACGGCAATGAAGAGTTCGAGTTAAGCGTTAGTGGTAATGATAGAATAGTTAGTTTATATCACTATAACTCAGATACCGAATATGTATTTAATGGTAGAGAGCAATTAATTTTTAAAAATAACGGTAACAAAATCGGTAGAAAACGATTTAAGGTAAACCGAAAAGTAAAAACAAAAAGACAACATGTTACTCAAGTTAGTAACAGAAAATAATAAAATACTGTTTGTGAAAACAGATTCTGAAAACCCGAAGTTTCGGGGCAGAATAAAGATAAGGTTTGGTTAGTTGATTTGATTGGTTTTACCGCCAATCGCAAAAGCAGTTTCTCTCGAGGAACTGCTTTTTGTTTTCCTGCGAAGGCAGAAATCTTAATACAGGTCTATTTCGTAAAATTTACACAGTTTCGAATTCGTGCAAATCTGTAATTAGTGTTAACTATTTTGTAAAGCATCAATAAAAGCGATTAAATCATCTAGTTCAACATGACTCATAATAACTACTTTGTACCATTTTGGTTTTCCGTTATGTGTATCTGGAACTAGTGTGAATTTTTCAGCAATATCTTTAGGAATATATTCAGCGTGTATAGTCACAATATTCATTCGTTTATGACGATAATATTTAATACCTAAACCATCTAATTTTTCACAAAACCATTTGGTACGCATTAGTAGAATACTTATTTTTTCATACCAACCATAAAATCCGTAGGAAAAAAGAATCATCCAAATTGCAATAGCATTCGATCCGCCACGAGAGCCAACAAAAGTCAAATCCATTCCGTTAACATATTGTGCTTCTTTGGTTAAGGTGTTTTCCATCAAACCTTTTTTACATAAAAACACACCAGTTCCGTAAGGTGCTTGTAACATTTTATGCGCATCAATAGTTATGGAACTAATATGTTTGCTTGTAAAATTTACTGCAGTTTCTTCTTTATGAAACGGATAAATAAAACCACCAAAAGCACCATCAATATGAATTTTAAATTCCACATTATTATGTGTTAATACTTCTGCATATAACTCGGGATTATCAACAGATCCAAACATGGTTGTTGCCATATTAGAGATTACAATAAAGTATTTTTTACCTTTTTGTTTTTGTTCAGAAATGATGTTATTTAAAGTTTCTTTTTCAATTTTACGAGTATAAAATTCTACTGGAACAAAAGCAATATCCAGATTTAGAATATTAGCACCTTTTGGCATCGAATAATGCGAATCTTCAGAACAAAGAATTACAATATCTTCTTGTTTAGCATTGAATTTACGTTTGTAAAGATTTCTATAAATCCACATAGCTTGTATGTTTGCTTCTGTGCCGCCAGTAGCAATATAACCATCGTAATTATCATCTTTACATTTAAAAACATCTACGGCTAATACTTGTAATACTTCACGTTCTATTTCATGAGTACCAATAAAAGCATTTTCCGATTCTCCAGTTGTATGACAACCAATATGATTAGGGTTTGCAACAAAAGAGCGCAATAATGGCGAGTCTTTTAAAAATGGTGCATCGCTAGAAAAAACCGTTTCGTCTAATTTAGAAGCTGGAAAACCTAAAGTAGTATCCGTTAAAAAATTGATATTCTTTTTTAGCGCTTTATCAATTCGTATATTTTGTTCTTCTTTGGTATATTTTTTCCAATATTTCATGTGTTCATTTTTATTATTCCATTTAAAATAGGATACATTTTACACAGTCATTATCTTATAAAATTTGCTGTTTAGTATAAAATGTTTTTTCACCTAAAATCTTTTTTGCAAAATTAAGTTAACAGAGTTTAATAAATGTGATAAATGTTAGTATTTTTAACCTATGAAAAAAGTATTTAAATATATTTTCGTTTTTATAATAGGTATTTTAGTTGCGTTACTTTATTTAAAAAATGAAGTGAATAAAAACGAAAAAGAACAAATTCAAGTTGTAATTAACGAAGTTAAGAACGTAAGTAAATTGGTAGTAACTGAATCTACAGTTTCCGAAATGTATAATTATGAACAAGCCGATAAATATTTTTTCGAAACCATCTCGTTTAATAAAAAAGTAATTATTTTGGTAAATGCCAAAGTGCAAGTATCTTATGATTTATCAAAAATGGAAATAATAACAGATACGATAAATAAAAAAATTATTATAAAATCCATACCAAAAGAAGAGATTTTTATAGCGCCAGATATTCAATATTACGATTTTGAGCAAAGCACATTTAATTCCTTTAGTAAAGAAGAATTAAATAAAATCAATAAAAAAAGCATCGAAAAAATTAAGGAAACTATAGAAATTTCGACAATTAAAAACAATGCTAAAAAACAATTATTAACCGAATTAAAAAAATTGTACAATATCACTACTATTTTAAATTGGGAATTGGTAGATAAAACTGAAGATCAACTAATTATAAATAACTTTAAAAACTAAACATAAATTAGTTTGGGGTCAATATCAATAAATATTGTTGCTTTCCATTTAAAATATGATATGCCAGGTATTGGTTTGGCAGGTGTAATTTTTGTCTTAAATGCTATTTTAATTTATACAAATTGGGATAGATTTAAAGGTTTATTCAAATAAAAAAAATTATTTAATGACTATCAAAAAACCTTAAAGAAAATCTTCTTTGAGTTTTTTTTTTAGA
>JAMONN010000243.1 GCA_027065775.1 Flavobacteriaceae bacterium
AAAGAAGATTGGCGCATTTTTCACAATACCATTCCAATGCATCTAGCATATTTTCATCTCTAGGATATTCAATAACTAAACCAATAGTATCTTTAAAACGTTGTGGTGAATGCGGTATTTTTGCTGGTAAAATAAAAATTTCACCTTCTTTTATATGTATGTCGATTGGTTCGCCATTATCGATGATTTTTAATAACATATCGCCTTCAATTTGATGAAAATATTCTGGCGTTTCATTATAATGATAATCTTTTCGGTTATTTGGACCGCCAACAACCATAACAATATAATCGCCATCTTTCCAAACAACTTTGTTTGCAACAGGTGGTTTTAATAAATGTCTGTTTTCATCAATCCACTTTTTGAAATTTATTGGTTTATGTATTTTCATGCTATATGCTTTTGGCTTTATGTTTAGTTTGTACTAGTAGAAATTGTTCGCAGAAATAATTAAATTTTATTTTTTAGTTCTTTCTATGTTTCAGTTTTATATTCTTAACAATTAGCCTAAAACCTAAAGCATATTGCCAAAAGCCTAAAGCATATTGCATTTATATAATTCCTTCTTTTAATAATTCATGAATATGTACAATTCCTGCATAATTATTATTTTCTGTAACTACAATTTGTGAAATGTTATTTTCTTCCATTGTTGCTAATGCATCTACTGCCATAGCGTCAATATCTATTGTTTTCGGATTAGAACTCATGATGTCTTTCGCTTTTAAAATGGAAAAATCATCGTTATTTTTCAGCATTCTTCTTATGTCGCCATCTGTAATTATTCCGATAATATCGTTATTGTTAAGTACGGCAGTTGCTCCTAAACGTTTTTCGGAAATATTGATAATTACTTCTTTAATGGAGTCGTTTTGAGTTACCATTGGTATTTCATTATTTTCCAATAAATTACGAACTCTAAGATATAATTTTTTTCCTAAAGCGCCACCAGGATGATATTTAGCAAAATCGTTAGAATCAAATTCTTTCATTTCTAATAATGCAACAGCTAATGCGTCGCCCATTACTAACTGTGCAGTTGTGCTACTAGTAGGAGCAAGATTGTTAGGACAAGCTTCTTTTTCCACGTAAGTGTTTAAAACGTAATCTGCTTGAGTGCCTAAAAACGAATCTTTATTACCCGTAATTGCAATTATTTTATTGTTGCTGTTTTTAATTAGCGGTACTAATACTTTAATTTCTGGTGTATTGCCGCTTTTTGAAATGCAAATCACCACATCGTCTTTTAAGATATTCCCTAAATCACCATGAATTGCATCTGCTGCATGCATAAAAATCGCAGGTGTGCCAGTGGAATTAAAAGTTGCTACTATTTTTGTAGCGATATTGGCAGATTTCCCTATTCCTGTTACAATAACACGGCCTTTAGAATTTAATATAAAATTAACTGCGTTTTCAAAATCAGAATCCAAAAAATTGATTAAATTCGCTATCGCTTTGCTTTCTTCTAAAATAGTCTGCTTGGCAATTTTTAAAATGTCTTTAGGTGTTTTCAAGATATAAATATTAAAGTCAAATAAAAGTAGTATATTTAAACCAACTAAAAATATAATTTTATTAAAATACATTTTATGTGATTTGTTGCAAATGTATTTAAAAATAGATAATTAATAAAATGAATAGCGTAAAAATCGACTTATATAAAGAACTAAAGAAGTTTTTCGGCTTTAATACCTTTAAAGGATTACAGGAACCTGTTATAAAAAGTCTCTTGGCAGGCAACGATACTTTTGTGATAATGCCAACTGGTGGCGGAAAATCATTATGTTACCAATTACCAGCATTAATGCAAGATGGAATGGCAATTGTTGTCTCACCATTAATAGCTTTAATGAAGAATCAGGTGGATTCTTTAAGAGGTTTATCTACCGAAAAAGGGATTGCACATGTATTAAATTCTTCTTTAAATAAAGGCGATATCGCAAAAGTGAAAAGCGATATTGAAAGAGGTGTTACTAAATTATTATATGTTGCACCAGAATCGCTTATTAAAGAAGAGTATATTGAATTTTTAAAGAGGCAAACAATTTCCTTTTTAGCAATTGATGAAGCACATTGTATCTCGGAATGGGGACATGATTTTAGACCTGAATATAGAAATTTACGTAATATAATTGAACAAATTGCTGAAGTGCCAATTATTGGTTTAACAGCAACAGCAACACCTAAAGTGGAATTAGATATTCTTAAAAATTTAAGAATGCCTGACGCTACAAGATTTAAAGCATCGTTTAATAGACCAAATTTATATTATGATGTTAGGCCAAAAACAAAAGATGTAAATAAAGATATTATACGTTTTGTTAGACAATACGATAAGAAATCGGGTATTATTTATTGTTTAAGTAGAAAAAAAGTAGAAGAAGTAGCGCAAGTTTTACAAGTAAACGGAATTAATGCTTTGCCTTATCATGCAGGTTTAGATGGTAAAACAAGAGCAAGGCATCAAGATATGTTCTTAATGGAAGATGTAGATGTTATCGTTGCAACTATTGCTTTTGGTATGGGAATAGATAAACCAGATGTTCGATTTGTGATACATCATGATATTCCTAAAAGTTTAGAAAGTTATTACCAAGAAACTGGTCGTGGCGGTCGTGATGGCGGCGAAGGTTATTGTTTGGCATATTATGCGTATAAAGATATTGAAAAATTAGAGAAATTTTTAGCAGGTAAACCAGTTTCCGAAAGAGAAATAGGTATGGCATTACTACAAGAAGTTGTTGCTTACGCGGAAACTTCCATGAGTAGAAGAAAATTTTTACTACATTATTTTGGTGAAGAATTCGATGAAAAGAATGGTTTAGGTGCTGATATGGATGATAATACTAGAAATCCTAAAACTAAAGTTGAAGCAAAGGATAATGTCAAAAAATTATTGGAGGTTGTTAGAGATACCAATCAAGAATATAAATCTAAAGAAGTTATTAATGCGCTAATTGGTAAATCTAACGCTTTATTAAAGTCTAGAAGAACCGATATACAGTCATTTTTTGGTATTGGTGCAAATAAAGACGCTCCATATTGGATGGCATTAATACGTCAAGTTTTAGTAACACCAATGTTAGGTAAAGAGATTGAACAATATGGTGTTTTAAAAATAAAGCAAGAAGGATTAGATTATATTAAAAATCCTGTTTCTTTTATGATGACCGAAGATCACATTTATAGCATGAATGAGATTGATGATATTATTGTAAACTCAAAAGGTTCAGGTAGTTCTACAGATGAGCAATTAATGAAAATGCTTAAAGATTTACGTAAGAAAGTTGGTAAGCAAAAAGGTGTGCCACCATTTGTTATTTTTCAAGATCCGTCATTAGAAGATATGACGTTAAAATACCCAATTACTATAAGTGAATTGTCTAATATACATGGTGTTGGCGAAGGGAAAGCAAAAAAATACGGTAAAGATTTTATTGTTTTAATTGAAAAATATGTAGAAGAAAATAACATTCTTAGACCTGATGATATTATTGTAAAAAGTACAGGTTCTAATTCTAGATTAAAATTATCGATCATACAAAATACCGATAAAAAAATACCATTAGACGATATCGCCAAATCAAAAGGTTTGACTTTTGAAGAATTATTAGATGAAATGGATATTATTGTTTATTCAGGTACTAAATTAAATATTAGTTATTGTATTAATGAAATGGTAGATGAAGAAGATCAAGAAGATATTTTTGAATACTTTATGGAAGCAGAAACCGATAGTATTGATGCTGCTCTAGAAGAATTTGATGGTGATTTTGATATTGATGAATTACGCGTTATGCGAATAAAATTCATTAGTGAGGTTGGGAATTAAGGATTTGTTATAATATAGGATTTGAATATTTATAATCTGTATTAAAAGAGTATTAACTATTTTGGTGTATTGAACTATTCTGTTACTTTTTCAAATTTTAAATAACCACCAGTGTAATAAGAAATTTCTGAATCACAACAAGTAAAAAAACCAGATCCTTTCAAGATTAGCGTTTCCAAAGTCAATTCTATTATTCCATACGTGTCAAGATAATCATCTCCAATTAAAATGAAATTTTGGTTTAAATCGTCTGTTCTCCATGTTTCAGTTGTGAAGAAATCGTTTGCTTCAAACCCATTAGGACATTTTGGGTTGTTACTTTCTCCAGTATATATTATCTTACCTAAATTGTCACTTGTTAGAACTAATTTGCTTTGTTTTTTACATCCATTCCATTGTGAAAATAAATTAGTAGATGCTTGTCCGTCATTATTGATATCTTGAGGTGTGTCATCATACCAATCAATTAATTTCCAATTCCCAATAATAGAAACTGTCGGGACTGAGTTGTCATCATCATTACAAGAAAATAAAAAAATTAGAATAATAATTAAAAGTAATTTTGTTTGAGTTTTCATATGGTAGATTTTATTTTAAGACTTTAATTTATTAAAAGGTTGCGTATATTATATTTTAGGGTTACCCATTTAGTTCACAAATGATTGTATATGAATATATTATTTTGTAAATTGTGTTTTAAATCACAAGAGATGAAAATATTAAAAGAGATTGATAGACAGACCTTTAAGGATCGTTTTACGGATAAATCATCCTGTTATGTTTTTTTATCAGAGTTAAAATGGAAAGATGGTTATAATTGTAAGCGTTGTGATTCTACTAATTATATAAAAGGGAAGCAACCATCAAGTAGACGCTGTAGAAGTTGTGGTTACGATGAATCGACAACTTCAGGGACTTTATTTCATAAATTAAAGTTTGGTATCGACAAAGCATTTGAAATGTTATACGAAATAGTAACCAGTAAAAAAGGAGCAAATAGTATTTGGTTAGCAGAACACTTTAGTGTTAATCAAAAAACAGCATGGTTATTTCGTCAAAAAGTTCAAATAGCAATGAAAAGTAGCGAACAGTATCCATTAGAAAACGAAGTACATGTGGATGAGTTTGAAATAGGCACACCACAAAAAGGAGAACCAGGAAGAAGTAAAAGCGATAAGAAAGTATGAGTTGTTATTGCTTTTGAGTACAGAAATGGAAAATCTGGTCGAGGTTATGCAAAAGTAATAAAAGACTATAGTTCTGCATCTTTAAAACCTATTTTTGATATACACATTAAAAATAATGCACAAATATTAGCAGACGGTTGGAGAGGATATAGTCCATTAAAAGAAGATTATCCAGACTTGAAACAGATTCTATCTGAAAAAGGAAGAAATTTTAAAATGTTGCATATACAAATTAGAAACTTTAAAAATTGGTTAAGAGGAGTGCACTCATATTGCAATAAAGAATATCTACAAAAGTATATTGATGAATACTTCTTTAGATTTAATAGAAGAAATCATAGAAAATCAATTTTAGATAAAATTATCGAACGAAGCGTATTGTCTAAACCAATAACTTACAAGGAGTTAAAACTAACCGAGATGTAAATGTAAAAGTTTTAAATTTTTAAAACGGGACATTTTCATAAAAAAAACCGATTTACAATTATTTGTAAATCGGTTTTTGTTTGTGATAATACTATGAATTATATGTGATTTTTTTACTGAAATTCTTTAAAAAATCTCACTAAAACTTCACTTCTAAATTTTTGGTTATTAAAATATCATTCTTGTAATATTCAACAAACCATTTTAAGTCCTTTTTCTAAGTACATGACAAAAAATCAAATATATTTATAACGTTTTGATTTAAAGCGTTTAATAAATGGTTTGCGATATAATTCAGACCATATTTAAAAATAGTAATTGCTTTTCTTCCATGTTTTTTGAT
>JAMONN010000244.1 GCA_027065775.1 Flavobacteriaceae bacterium
ATTTAGCACATTCAACATTCAACATTCAACATTCAACATTCAACATTCAACATTCAACATTCAACATTCAACATTCAACATTCAACATTCAACATTCAATTACTCTTGACTTTCGTCTTCATGTTTGTAAATGAAAGATTTTAATTTTTTATTTCGGTATCTATCAACTAAAAAAAGAGGCATTAGTATAAATACAATAGACATAATAGCGATACCAATATAGGCATCACCTTTTTGTATATCGGTTTCTTTAATATAATACCCGTAACCAATTAAGACAATTATTGTTAGTAGAATTATTTTTATTAAAACTTTCATGTTAGTTATTATTATAAATTCTCTTGTTTTAAAAACCTAATTTAACATCTAATTTAGAAGCAATAAGTTTAGAAATTCTTGATTTTAATTCAGGTATTTTAATTTTATCAACGGCATCATTACAGAAAGCGTATAGCAATAAACCTTTTGCTGATTTTTCTGGAATGCCACGTTGTTGCATGTAAAATAATGCGGATTCATCTAATTGGCCAATAGTACAACCATGCGAACATTTCACATCATCTGCAAAAATTTCTAATTGAGGTTTGGTATTTATTGTCGCTTTTTCGCCTAATAAAATATTGTTATTTTGCTGAAAAGCATTTGTTTTTTGTGCTTTTTTTGCAACGATAACTTTTCCGTTAAAAACACCAGTGGAACTATCGGAATAAATTCCTTTGTACAATTCATGACTCTCACAATTTGGTTCGTTATGAAAAACTGTAGTATGATTATCAACGTGTTGTTTGTTGCCAATAATTGTTATTCCGTTAAGGTTAGAGTCAATATGTTCACCAATTTGATTAAATTCTAAATGATTTCTAGTTAATTTGCCACCAAAAGAATAGGTGTTTACCGAAACAATACTATTGTCTTTTTGTTGCACAAAAGTTTGGTCGATTAACGAAGCATTATTTTGGTCATTTTGAATTTTATAATAATCTACAATCGCTCTTTTATTCGCGAAAATTTCAGTTACCGAATTGGTTAAAACTACATTGTCACTTAAACTTTGATGACGTTCAATTATTTGTACATGTGAATTTTCATCTACTACAATTAAGTTTCTAGGTTGTAAGAATAAATTTTCTTTATTTTTAGTCGAAAAATGCAGAACCTGTATTGGTTTAGGAACAACCTTATTTTTAGGAATATGAATATATGCACCTTGATTAGAAAACGCTGTATTTAAAGAAGTAATACTTTCCTCTTTATTAGCAATTGTATTAAAATAATGGTCGATAATTATTTTGTATTTCGGTTTTTTTAGTGCCGAAGACATTAGGCAAATATCAATTCCTTCGTGCGTAGTTTCCGATAAAAATGAAGAATAAACGCCATCAATAAAAACGATTTTATACGAATCTATTTCATGAATAAAATACTTTTTTACATCTTTTAATTCTACTGCATTTTCTCCTTTCGGAAAAATCGTATAATCTTCGTTTAAAACGGATTTTAAGGAAGTATATTTCCATTCCTCATCGCGTTTTGTAGGAAAACCTTTTGCTTCGAAATCTGCAAATGCTTTACTTCTAATTTCGTGAACGTTAGATTCTAAGTCTAAAATACCTTTGTTTTCTAATTCGAAAAAGGATGTGGCTAATTTATCTTTTAGTTTCATGTTTTTTTTGCTGTAAGCTTTATGCTTTTGGCTTTATGCATATAGCATACCGCTTAAAGCATATAGCAATTTATTTAACCCAATCGTATCCTTTTGCCTCTAATTCTAGTGCTAATTCTTTTCCGCCTGATTTAATAATTTTACCATCTTTTAAAACGTGTACAAAATCTGGCACAATATAATCTAACAAACGTTGGTAATGTGTAATTACTAAAACCGCATTATTTTCGTTTTTAAGTTTATTTACACCATTTGCAACGATTTTTAACGCATCAATATCTAAACCAGAATCTGTTTCGTCAAGAATTGCTAATTTTGGATCTAACATTGCCATCTGAAAAATTTCATTTCGTTTTTTCTCTCCACCAGAAAAACCTTGATTCAAAGAACGAGAAAGGAACTTACGATCCATTTCTAAAAGTTCTGATTTTTCTTTTATTAACTGAAGCATATTTTTAGCAGGTAAATCTTCTAAACCTTGTGCTTTTCTTTTTTCATTAATGGCAGTTTTAATAAAATTAATTGTTGAAACTCCAGGAATTTCAACAGGATATTGAAATGACATAAAAATACCTTTATGCGCTCTTTCTTCTGGTGCCATTTCTAAAATACTTTCGTTTTCTAGAATTATATCACCACTATCCACATCATAAACTCCATTTCCAGCAATTACCGATGACAAAGTACTTTTTCCAGAACCGTTTGGTCCCATAATAGCATGAACTTCGCCTGCTTTTATTTCTAGATTAATCCCTTTTAGAATTTTTGTGTCGTTTACACTTGCGTGTAGATTTTTTATTATTAACATTTACTTTTGTTTCTTTTTTCCGCGGATTTCGCTGATTTTCGCAGAAATTGTTCCTACGCATTTACGAATCTTTGGTTTTTTATTTGTTTCTTAACTCTGCATTTTTTAAAAATTTTAATAAAAATGGTTTTCTGCGAAAATCTGCGGGTGTTTTTTATTTACTTACCATTTTTTTCAACTTATCAAAATCTTTAGGTGAATGTTGAATAATTATTTCAGCACCTTTTTCTTTGGCAAATTGTTCGATAACTTCCATACTTTTTAGAGTGTTTTCAACGTTATGATTAAAGATAGGAACTCCTTTATTCATTCTATTTTCTTCAAAATGATATAAATCGCCTACTAATATTACTGGTTTTTCTAAACCGATATTTAAATATAAAGTTTGATGACCTATAGTGTGACCAGGTGCATATTTTATAATAACAGTTTCATCACCAAAAACATCGTAATCGCCATTAATTTTTTTCGGGTTAGTTAAATCTTTAATTCCGTTATATAGTTCCGCATGTTTTTCTTTTGCAATGTCTGATCTAAAAAAATTATATTCATTTTCTTGCACTAACCAAGTAGCATCTTTCATGGTATTTGCATGACCAATATGATCAAAATGATTGTGAGATAATGCAAAATATTTAAAATCAGATATTTTTAAACCAATACTTTTTAATTGATTTACTACAGAATCTTTTCGTGAAACCGTAAATGCACCACTTGGATCTGTATATGGTTTCTGCCCAATTAAATTTTCTGGCAAACCAGCATCCCACATTAAGTTTCCTTTCGGATGTTGAATTACATAAAAGGCATCTGCAAAAGTTTTTGATTGTCCGTGATAGGTAGTATCTTGTGAAAATAATTCTAAATTATTCACAATTATTTTTCCTCCAGAAAAGACGTGTAATTTCACACCTGATTTTTTAGCAGATTTGCCAATTGCTTTTATAGCACCATCTTTTAATCCGTCTTTTGCTCCATTTACAGCATCTTTACAAGTAAAGACCACTAGACTTATTACTATTAAAATTATTATTTTCTTCATTTTTTTATTTTTTATTTTTTATTTTTTTTCAATTTCAATTTCAATTTCAACTTCAACTTCAAAAACTATCCAACAGAACCTTCCAAAGAAATTTCCAATAACTTTCTTGCCTCTACAGCAAATTCCATTGGTAATTTATTTAGCACTTCTTTACTGAAACCGTTCACAATTAAAGCGATGGCCTTTTCGGTATCAATACCACGTTGATTACAGTAAAATAATTGATCTTCACCAATTTTACTTGTGGTTGCTTCGTGTTCTATTTGCGCGGTGTTATTTTTACATTCTATATACGGAAAAGTATGTGCGCCACATTCATCACCCATTAAAAGAGAATCACATTGCGAAAAATTACGTGCATTATCAGCTCTTGCACCAATTTGCACTAAACCTCTATACGAATTTTGTGATTTACCAGCAGAAACACCTTTAGAAATAATAGTACTTCTGGTGTTTTTTCCTAAATGAATCATTTTAGTTCCAGTATCTGCTTGTTGGTAATTATTAGTTACTGCAATAGAGTAAAATTCACCAACCGAATTATCACCTTTTAAAATACAACTTGGGTATTTCCAAGTAACAGCAGAACCTGTTTCTACTTGAGTCCAAGATACCTTTGCATTTTTTTCGCATAAAGCACGTTTGGTTACAAAGTTAAAAACGCCACCTATTCCTTCGGCATTTCCTGGATACCAATTTTGTACTGTGGAATATTTTATTTCGGCATCATCTAAAGCAATAAGTTCTACAACCGCAGCATGCAATTGATTCTCGTCTCTACTTGGCGCAGTACAACCTTCTAAATAACTTACATAAGAACCTTCATCTGCAATTAAAAGTGTACGTTCAAATTGACCAGTTCCACCTTCGTTAATTCTAAAATATGTAGATAATTCCATTGGGCAACGAACTCCTTTTGGTATGTAGCAAAAAGAGCCATCCGTGAAAACGGCAGAATTTAAAGCGGCATAAAAATTATCTTTTTTAGGAACAATAGTGCCTAAATATTTTTTTACTAAGTCTGAATGTTTTTGAATTGCTTCGGAAATTGGCATAAATATAATACCATCTTTTGCTAAAGTTTCTTTAAAAGTTGTTGCTACAGAAACAGAATCTACTACAATATCCATCGCAACATTGTTCATTCTTTTTTGTTCATTAACAGAAATTCCTAACTTTTTATACATCGCTAAAAGTTCGGTATCTACATCGTCTAAACTTTTTAATTGTTCTTTTTGTTTTGGAGCAGAATAATAAGAAATCGCTTGAAAGTCTGGTTTTTTATAATGCACATTTGCCCATTCTGGTTCTTCCATCTCTTGCCAAATTTTAAAAGCGTCTAAGCGCCAATTAGTCATCCATTCTGGTTCTTCTTTCTTTTTAGAAATAGCACGAATTATATCTTCGTTTAAACCTTTTGGAAACGTTTCGGCATTTAATTCGGAATAGAAACCATACTCATACTCTTGTGTTTCTAATTCTTTTTTTAAGTCGTCTTCTGTGTACTTATTCATGATTTTGATTTTTAAGTCCTTCCTTTTGGGAAGGATTTAGGATGGGATTTAAAGTGAAAAACTTTCACCGCAACCACAAGTTCTTTGTGCATTTGGGTTGTTAAACACGAAACCTTTTCCGTTTAAACCACCTGAATATTCTAAAATAGTGCCTGCAAGGTATAAAAAACTCTTTTTTTCTACAATTATACTTATGTCGTTACTTTTAAAAAGAGTATCACTTTTAGTTTGCTCTTTGTCGAATTTTAATTCATAAGACAAACCAGAACAACCACCACTTTTTACACCAACACGTACATAATCTGTTTTATAGTCGAATCCATCTTCTTTCATCATAGTGATTACTTTGTCCTTTGCGCTTTCGCTTACCTGTATCATAACTTATGTAGATTAATTCTAAATAAGTGCAAATGTACATATAAAAATTAGTACTTCAGTCGTTAAATAATAGAGTATTTTTTGGTTTAAAAGAATTTTTAAAGTAAGTTTGCATAAATATGGTAAAAAAAACAACCGCCCTTATGAAAAAATTAATTATATTAATTGTTTTATTGTTTTCAATAATAACAGTTTTTAGCCAACAAGATCCACAATACACACACTACATGTACAATATGAATGTAGTAAATCCAGCATATGCTGGATCTAGAGAAACACTAAGTATTGGTGTTTTAGGTAGAACACAATGGGTTGGTATAGATG
>JAMONN010000245.1 GCA_027065775.1 Flavobacteriaceae bacterium
CCAACTCGTTGGTCTTTTTTATATTTACCCGAAATCTTCACATTTTCATTAGGATAATATTCACGATATTTACCGTGTTTCATACCATCTTTAAATGAAAGTTTAATATGTATTTTGCCATTAGTATATTTTCGAATATATTTTTTTTCGTTTAAATCATTTAATTTAACTTCATTAATATTAAAAATTTCTTCTTTATTTTGTGTTAAGATATTTTGTTGTGTTTCTACTGCTTCTGTAGTCATATTAATGGTTGGACCAATTAATTTTACCTCTTTAAATTGATCTTTAGTTTTTACAATTTTGGGATCTTGATAATTTATCATTAATTTACTTTCAAATAAATTTGCATAAGGTGTTAACTGGAATCCTATTTGAGGAAAACAAATAATATAATCTTTATTTTGCTCTAATTTTTTGGTAGTATTTTTATCTGTAAAATTTTTTAAACTATTAAATAATGTAGGTGTATTTATATAGGTAAAAACACTAGATTTATTTTCGAAATTTTTTATAAACGACTTATAATCTATAGATTCAGACAATGTTTTCTTTTCTGCATAATCGTTAATAATATTTTTTAAAGTATTAGGATGATTGCTAAAAACCACATAATCTTCAATAATAGTAAAGTATGGTTTATCGAATTCTTTAAATAAATTTCCTAAAAAAACTTTAAAAAATCCTTTTATTGCTAGATAATTAATTTCGTGATTTTTATAATTAATTTTTTTAAATTTAATAGGTGTTCTTTTTTTTATTTGCTTTAGAACAAAATTTAAATTGGTTTCTGCATTTTTAATAGAATTTACTTTAATCACTAATGCAGTTTCATTTTTTATTGCTCCTTTAGTAGATGATTGCATATGCAATAAAGCAAGTTCATCAGCCATCCAACTCATAAAATTATCCTTAATATTTATTTTTAGTAAGTTTTCTACTTTGTCTAGATTGTCTTGGTAGGTTTTAAATTGCTCTTTATTTTCTTTTTGGATGTTTTCGAAATTACTATAAAACTCCGTAAAACTATCAAATGCAAAACTCATATAAATTGCTGTTCTAATAGGTGCAATTTTATCGATTGTTCTTTTTCCTTTTCCTGATTTTTGTAATGCTTTTAGGTAATTTGCAGTATTTTGATTTGTATTTGTAAAACCGTTTGCATAAATAACATTATCCGATTTTAAATCGAAATTAAAACCCGAAAAAACTAAACTCTCACTAAGCAACTTAATAATTTCGTTTGGTTTGTCGGAAAAATAACGTGCATAATTATCTAAATAATCATATTGAAAATATAAACGAAACAAATCATCATAACCAACTTTTTTATTAATTTCAATAAAATTCAAATCCCTACCAATTACTGGTTCATTGAGTTGATCGATAGATGCTTCTACTAAAATGTGCGTATAAGAAGCAATTAATTGATTTTTTACAAAAGAAATATATAGCGTTTTTCTAGACGTTTTGTCGTAAATTTCATTAATGGTTTGTTGGTGATAATTTCTTTTACTAACAGTAAAGTTCTTATTAGTAAACGAACTTAAATGGTTTTTTAAAAGGTTTAATTTTGAAAATTTCTGTAAATCTACCACATAAAAAAAATCATAATCCTTTTTTTTAATCATGTGTGCCGAGATTAACATAGAACGATTGCCAATAAAATCAAATATTTTTTTCTTTTGATGAAAAACACCATCTAAAGTATTTAGACTTTCTGTTAATTCGTTAAAATAAGCGTTTTTTTGAAGATGTTTCCAAATATCACTTTTGCTTATCTCGTCCCAATTATCAATTGGTTCTTTGGTTTCAATAATATAAATAGCATCTTTTGGTACTAAATAAATAGATTGCAAATTTTCGGTTGGCGCAACGAAAAACACATATAGTTGATAAAAAATAAAACCAATTAATAATAAGAGTATTGTAAAGATTACTTTTTTCTTCATAATTTATTAGTCTATTGTTTTTTAACGTAAAATTTAGATTTACTCTTCAAAAATAATATATTTTTGGGAACTACAAATAACGGCATAAATTTTGTGTTATTATAAAAAGGAAATTTAGACTTAAAAAGCATTCAATTTTGAAGATTAACTATATTTTTATATCATTTTTATTAATTGCACAATTTTTAACTGCGCAGAATGATACTATTGGTAAAAATAACAATCCTTTTTCAGAGGTTTTCATAACACATAAAGTAGATGCTAAGTTTATTGAAGACAAAATAGAGATTGATGAAAACAGTACCGATGTTTCATATTTATTTTCTTCTAAAAAGAAAAACTTAGGACTATCTTATAACTTTGATAGAAATAAATATTTAAATCCTAATCAAAAACCAATCAAAAATGTAATGTTAGCGCAAAAACCTTTAGATGATGATATATTAGTAATAAAACATTTTCAAGGTAAAAATACAACACATGGTAAATTCAAAACTGCACAAAGTCTTGGTACTATAAAAAGTAACACAGAATTTGTTAGAATTGAATATCGTGATTTTGGTACGGTAGATGGTGATAGAGTGAAGGTTTATTTAAACGAAAAAGTAGTAGATAGTAATGTGCATTTAGGTGGTTTATTTTACACTTTACAAATAAAATTAGACAAAAAAGGTTTTAATAAAATAGATATTGAAGCAATAAACCAAGGTACTTATGGACCAAATACCGCAGAATTTGTAATTTATGACGATAAAGGAAATGTTATCGCTCATAAATCATGGAATTTAAAAACCAAACAAATAGCTACTTTGGGTATTGTAAAATTTTAAATTTAAGAGTTGTTCATTTTCTTTTTAAAGTAGTTCTACTACAAATTTATCGAAATTAACCGTATTTTATAACATCAAATAGTTTAATATATTCGTTCCAAAAGTAATTTAACCTATCTTTTAAAACCAAATATAAAAAAACATAATATTACACCAAAAATACACTTCACACCTACTCAATATCAATAATCAATTTCTGTATCGGGGAAAGTAATTTTGTTTTTCAATAGTTATTTTATCTGACCCCTAAACTCACATCATATTAAAAATAGCATCAATCATTTATCACAATACCATAAAAAAACCCACTCAATTACTTGAGTGGGAAAATTGCTATGAAAAAGAAATTATTAGATTACTCTAATAATTCTGTTACAAATATAACTGTTTTTTTCAATAAAAAAAGTCTTTTCGAATAAAATTTCGAAAAGACTTTAAGTAAGTTATAAATTACGGATAAATATAATATTTTACACTTAATTCATTGAATATCAAGAAAACATATCTTTCACTTTCTCAAAAAAAGATTTTTCCGAAGTATTTGGCATTGGCTTAAAACTCTCATTATCAATCATAGACTCAAAATATTTTCTTTGATCTTTTGATATTTTTTTAGGAGTCCATACATTTATGTGTACTAATAAATCTCCTGCACCATAAGAATCTAAACTTGGCAAACCTTTTCCGCGTAAACGTAATATTTTACCAGACTGTGTTCCTGCATCTATTTTTAATCTTACTTTACCTTTTAAAGTATCTAGTTCTTTAGAAACTCCTAAAATCGCTTCAGGAATACTAATATACATATCATAATGTAAATTTACACCTTCTCGTTTTAATTTATTATGTGGTATTTCTTCTATTACAACCAATAAATCGCCTGGTATTCCGTTACCTGGAGCATCATTCCCTTTTCCTGAAACTTTTAATTGTACACCATCGGTAACTCCTGCAGGAATATTAATCGAAACCATTTCTTCCTTATGAATCATACCATTTGCATCGGAACCTTTTGGTCTTTTATCAATCGACTTTCCTGCGCCTCTACAAGTAGGACAAGTAGATTGTGTTTGCATTCTACCTAAAATAGTATTGGTAACACGCATCACTTGACCTTGACCTTGACAAGTATTACAAGTTTTATAGGTTGCTCCTTCTGCTTTTACTAAACGCTTAACCTTAACTTTCTTCTCTACACCATTTAAAATATCTTCTAATGTTAATTTTAAACGGATACGCATAGTACTTCCTTTTACTCTTGCTTGACGACTACTTCTACCGCCAAAACCGCCACCACCACCAAAAATATCGCCAAACTGACTAAAAATATCTTCCATGTTCATTCCGCCGCCACTGAAACCACCAAATCCGCCGCCACCACCTTGTGGTCCATCAAATGCTGCGTGACCGTATTGGTCATAACGTGCTTTTTTATTCTCGTCGCTTAGAACTTCGTAAGCTTCTGCTGCTTCTTTAAATTTTTCTTCAGCAGATGCATCATCTGGATTCTTATCTGGATGAAACTGTATCGCTTTTTTACGGTATGCTTTTTTTATCTCACGCTTATCAGCAGATTTTGAAACTCCTAATGTATCGTAATAATCTTTTTTTGCCATTTCCTTGTTAAGTGTTAATCGTTTTTAGGTTAATTGTTTCGTCGAAAATTTACTTTCAAACTTTAATATTCAAACTATTTACCTACTACAACTTTTGGATACCTTATTATTTTATCGCCTAATTTATAACCAACCTCAACAATATCTATAATTTTACCAATCATTTTTTTTGATGGTGCAGGAATTTGTGTTATTGCTTCATGAATTTCTGCATCGAAAGTATCGCCCGATTTAATGTCTATTTTCTCTAATCCTTTTTGTTTTAAAGTGCCTTGTAATTTACTCGAAATTAAATCTAAACCTTTTAAAACTTCTTTATCTTTTACTTTTTTTGCTTCTACTACGCCACGTTCTAAATCGTCTAAAACTGGTAATATACTAGTCATTAAATCTTGACTTGCGGTTTTAAATAATTCTATTCTTTCTTTAGATGTACGTTTTTTATAGTTTTCGAATTCTGCAAAAAGACGTAAAAACTTATCTTTCTCTTTTTGTAATACCTCTTCATGAGTTGGTTTTACAACTTCAACTTTAATTTCTTCTGCTTCTTTTTCAATAGCATTAGTATCTTCAAGTATTTCGTTATTTTCTAATTCTTCTTTATTATCGTTCATTTTATTAATTTAATCTCTAATTTATCATTTCGCAATTTGTTTGCCAATTAACTATTTGTGACAAAGTGACATTCTTTAATTTGTAAAAAAATTCACACCGTGACTTTAAGTCACGGTGTGAATAGTTAATAATGAAAATTTTATTAGTTAAGTCTTTTGATTTTAGCACCAAGTTTAATTAACTTCTCGTCAATTTTATCGTAACCTCTATCGATTTGCTCTATGTTGTGAATTGTACTTGTTCCTTTAGCGGAAAGTGCCGCAATTAACAAAGAAACTCCTGCTCTAATATCTGGGGAAACCATTGTTGTCGCTTTTAATTTTGACTCATGATTAAAGCCAATAACATTTGCTCTATGTGGGTCACAAAGAATTACTTTTGCTCCCATATCGATTAATTTATCGACAAAAAACAAACGACTTTCAAACATTTTTTGATGAATCAAAACAGTACCTTTTGCTTGTGTTGCAGTTACTAAAATGATACTTAATAAATCTGGTGTAAATCCTGGCCAAGGTGCGTCAGAAATGGTTAGGATAGAACCATCAATAAACCCTTCAATTTCATAAGAATCTTGTGCGGGAATATAAATATCATCATTTCGTTTTTCTAATTTAATTCCTAACTTTCTAAAAACATCTGGTATTTGACCTAAATTCTCCCAACTTACATTCTTAATAGTAATTTCCGATTGTGTCATTGCGGCAATACCAATCCATGATCCAATTTCTATCATGTCAGGCAAAACGGTATGTTCACAACCTTTTAATTCTTTTACACCTTCAATAATTAATAAGTTTGAACTAACTCCTTTTATGTTTGCGCCCATACTATTCAACATTTTACATAATTGTTGAATATAAGGTTCACAAGCGGCATTATATATTGTTGTTTTTCCTGTTGCTAAGACTGATGCCATTAAAATATTTGCTGTACCAGTTACAGATGCTTCGTCTAATAGCATATAAGTTCCGAATAATTCTTTTGCTTCTACACCGTAAAAATATTCTTCTTTATTGTATCTAAACTTAGCACCAAGTTTCATAAAACCCTCAAAATGCGTATCTAATCTACGTCTTCCGATTTTATCGCCACCAGGTCTAGGAATATAACCTCTACCAAACCTAGCCAACAATGGCCCTACTAACATAATAGAACCTCTTAAAGAACTACCATCTCTTTTAAAATCAGCAGATTCTAAATAATCTAAATCAATTTCATCTGCTTGAAAACTGTAGCTATTTTCGGACAATTGTGTTACTTTAACACCTAATTCTTTTAAAATAAAAATCAATTTATTTACATCAATAATGTTCGGTACATTATTAATAATTACTTTTTCTGGTGTTAGTATCGTTGCACAAATAATCTGTAAAACTTCGTTTTTTGCACCTTGTGGCGTGACTTCACCTTGCAATTTATGTCCGCCTTCTATTTTAAAAATTCCCATTTCTGTATTCGGTGTTCAGTGTTCAGTATTCAGTGTTCAGTGTTCAGTTTCTAAAAAACTACCACCTTTTTCTTCCGTTATGCTTTTTGTTATTGTTTTTCTTTTTATGCTTACTATTTGGTGTTTTCTTTTTTAACAAAACACTAGTTGGAGATAATTCTACCTCCTTATTAAACATATCTATTTTTCCGTCTGACAAATCTAATAAATGTTTAAAAATCACATCATCATCTACAGTATCTTTATTCCAATTTAAAAAACACTTTTTCATGTGATTCGCAATTGTATAACTTAAGGTTTCTCTCATTTCACCTTCTTCCCAATTTACCGCTTCATTAATCATTATCTGAATATTATTGCCATAAAAACGATATTTAGAAGGGTTTTGTGGATATGCCAATTTTTTAGGTTTTGCCTGTATTTCTTCTCTAGTTAATTTTTCATGTGGAGAATCTACATCTAAATCAAAATCTGCAATAATAAAAAGTTGGTCCCAAAGTTTATGACTAAAATCAGGAATATCACGCAAATGAGGTTGTAAATTACCCATTACTTCCACAATGGCTTTTGCCATTTTATTACGCAGCTCATCATCTTCAATTTCTTTACAATTATTTACCAGTTTCTGAATATGACGACCATATTCTGGTATATGTAATGTTTCTCTTTCTGAATTTGTTTCTAATACGAATTTCATTTTTAATATTTAAGTAATTACCTTGTTTTTACCACTTTAAGTTTAGCAAATTGTAATAATAATTTTTTAATTCCTTCTTTTTCAAACTCAATTTCTGCTTTTTTGTTAGTTCCTGTACCATCAATTTTTAAGACAATACCTCTACCAAATTTAACGTGCATAACTTGCTGACCTTCCATAATTTCCAAACTATTTGAATCATTAGGTTCTTTTACACTACTTAATTTTGTAAATCTTTTTGGTGTACTAATTGTTGTGGTTTTCTCCATTGGACTTCTTTTACTGCTTCTTATTATTGGTTTTTTAAATCTTATTTTGTTTTGAGGAGTATCGCCAAAAATATTGCCATCAATAAATTTATTAATCGCTGGTTTTATTTTGGGTGCAAGATACTCTAAATATTTTTCATCGATCTCTTCTAAAAAACGACTTGGTTCACAATCTATTAATGAACCCCAACGGTAACGAGTATATGCATAAGTTAAATAAGCTTGTTTTTCTGCTCTTGTTACTGCTACATAAAATAAGCGTCTTTCTTCTTCTAACTCACTTCGTGTATTAGAACTCATACTTGAAGGAAACAAATTTTCTTCCATACCAACTACATAAACTATTGGGTATTCTAAACCCTTAGATAAATGTACGGTCATTAAGGAAACTCTTGGTGTGTCATCATTTTTATCATTATCAAAGTCGGTTGCTAATGCAACATCTTCCAAAAAGTGAGAAAGTGATATGTTTTTATCTATTTTATCTTTTTGTTCTTCAACAAAATCTTTCATTCCGTTTAATAACTCTTGAATGTTTTCTACTCTACTAATTGCTTCTGGAGTTGTTTCTACTTGTAAATCTTTAATTATTTTTGTCTGTTTCAATACAAAATCAGTAATTTCAAAAGCATTTTTAGTTTTAGCTTCTACTTGAAAACTTTTAATCATTGTAACAAAATTTCGCAATTTTGTTTTAGTACCTGCATTAATTTTTAAATCAATTTTATCTAAGTTTTCTAATATTGTAAAAACTGATTTATTGTAATGATTTGCAGTAACCGTTAATTTCTCTAAGGTTGTTTGACCAATTCCTCTTTTTGGATAATTAATTACTCGTTTGAATGCTTCCTCATCATTAGGATTCACAATTAAGCGCAAATACGAAAGTGTATCTTTAATTTCTTTTCGTTGATAAAAAGATAAACCTCCATAAATTCTATATTTAATATCTCTTTTTCGTAATGCATCTTCCATTGCTCTAGATTGTGCATTGGTACGATATAGAATAGCAAAATCGCTATATTTTAATTGATTTTTTATGGCATTTTCCCAAATACTACTAGCAACAAAACGACCTTCTTCACTATCGGAAACGGTTCGCATTACTTTAATACGTTCGCCATCATCATTTTGAGTCCAAATTTCTTTATCTAATCTTGTTTTGTTTTTTTCAATAATACTATTAGACGCATTAACTATATTACCCGAAGAACGATAATTTTGCTCTAACTTAAATATTTTTACATCTTGATAATCCTTTTGAAAGTTTAAAATATTCTGAATATTTGCACCTCTAAAAGAATAAATACTTTGTGAATCATCTCCAACTACACAAATATTTTGAAATCTATCGGCCAATGCTCTAACAATTAAATATTGTGAATGATTGGTATCTTGATACTCATCTACTAATATATATCTAAATCTATTTTGATATTTTGCTAAAGTTTCCGGAAAACGAGTTAGTAATTCATTTGTTCTTAGCAACAAATCATCAAAATCCATTGCGCCTGCTTTAAAACATCTGTCTACATATTGTTCGTAGATTTCACCCATTTTTGGTCTTCCTGCATGTAAATCTGCTTCTAATAATTCAGGATTATTTTTATATGCTCTAACTGTAATTAAACTATTTTTAAATTGTGAAATTCTACCTAAAACTTGTTTTGCTTTATATCGATCTTTATCTAAAGACATTTCTTTAATAATAGCGGATAATAATCTAACCGAATCTTGGGTATCATAAATAGTAAAATTAGAAGGAAAACCTAATTTATTACCTTCCGAACGAAGAATTCTTGCAAAAACGGAATGGAAAGTTCCCATCCATAAATTTTTTGCTTCGCCACCATCTACAATTTCAGCAATACGATTTTTCATTTCTCGCGCTGCCTTATTGGTAAACGTTAATGCTAAAATATTAAATGCATCTACACCTTGATTCATTAGGTGAGCAATACGATACGTTAAAACACGCGTTTTCCCAGAACCAGCACCTGCAATAATAATCATTGCGCCATCCTTTTGCAAAACTGCTTGTTTTTGTGCTTCGTTTAAATTATTTAAGTAATCTGACAATTGTATTGTTTAAGAATTTCAAAAGTAAGAATATCTCATTGTATATCATAATAAATTTTACTTTTTTATCCACAAAAAAACCTTGTAAATTATTAAAATCTACAAGGTTCAATTTATTTAAAAAAAACTTCTTCTTAATTTAACTTATACGAAAATGTAAATTGAATCATTGAAGTTTCCATATCGTAAGAAACAGAACTTC
This sequence comes from Flavobacteriaceae bacterium, assembly GCA_027065775.1. Classification (GTDB taxonomy): domain Bacteria; phylum Bacteroidota; class Bacteroidia; order Flavobacteriales; family Flavobacteriaceae; genus S010-17. Next base: position 9,711 of record JAMONN010000245.1, read on the forward strand.
CTGGAACTATACCTAACGGGTTTGTATCGGCATTCCAAGGTCCATCAGGATTTCCATCATTATTAAAATCTTGATCTGGCGTTGGATTTAACAATTGTCCAGACGAACCTTTTCCTCTAAAACCTTGATGATAAACTGCATCCACTTTAAATTTATCGGTTACTTGATAACCAAAACCAATTTGAGCCGCATCTTTTATTACTGCTGTTGCTGGTATTGAGAAAAAAGCCAATTCATCCGAAATCGGATTAGAACTATAAGTATACCCAATTCTTACAGGGAAATTTTCTTTTATTTTATACTGTAATCCTGCTGAAAGAATGGTCATACTTTCCCAACCAAATCCTTTTACTGCTCCTGTCGGAAATCCAGTTGCTTCATCAATTGCCCAACCTTTTTCTGCGAAACCTTCTGTACTATCATAATCAACATATCTTAAATCTAGTGCAAAATCTAGTTTTTTACCAGATAATCCCATACCAACAGATATAATTGCTGGATAATTCATCTGAAAATCATTATCTGGCGCTGCAGTATCATTTAAATAAGTATTCTCGAAAGTAAAATCAGAGAATTCTTGCTTTGTTTTATAAGATGCTCCTAATTTTAACATTTTACCTGAATCATAAAAAATACCTATTTGTCCGCCATAACCAATTGCACTAGCAGCATCGGTTGTAGGATATCCTAAAGTCTGACTTGGTGCCGAAGTTGGGTTAGGTGCCAATTCTAAAGTAGCATAATTTATAGTTGGTTGTAAACCAATAGATACTTTTTCGGATAATTTATATGAATAAGCTAAACCAACTTGTAATAAAATATAATCAGATTCTATATGTCCAAAACCACCTGCTAATTGTGGAAAACTAATTGGGTTTGTTCCTGCTGCTGGGTCAAAATTTGGATTACCATTACCTTGTAAATCTTGTGGGTAATTATTATCTTGTGGAAATGTAACTCCAAAACCACTAATACCAAATGCCGAAACTCCAAATGTGTGTTTACTATCTTCTTTACCCCAAACAAAAGCCAATGCTGGCATTATTGAAGTACCTCTATCATCTGCTGTTTCACCACTAAATGGTCCGAAAGATGATTTTAAAGTTGGGTCAGAAAAAAACAAACCTGCACTTAAAGAAACTTCCTTACCTGAAAATACAGATATTGCTGCGGGATTCCATTGTAATGCACCATTAATATCTAGCGGTTGTGCTGTTGCTGCGCCACCCATAGACATATTTACTGCTCCAACACCTTGCATAATGTGTCCTGCTTGAGAAAAAATTGCACAACTAATAAGTAGCATACAATACGTAAAAATTTGTTTTTTCATTTTAATAGTTTTTAGTTAAATTGATAAGCCTGAATTAATACTCTAACAAAAATAATTCTTATTAATGCTGTATTTTATGATAATTATCATAAAATTCTAACTCTCAAATATAGTAAGTTAGACAAAAATAAAAGCAATAAATGTTACATAACATAATATTCCAAATAAAAACGAGATAACTTTACAGCATCTCGTTTTTATAAAAAATATTTTACTTTTTATTTATTCTTTATCAAATAATGCTTTGTGAATAAATCCTGCCACAATTGCTCCAGCAATTGGTGCTACAAAAAACAACCATACTTGAGATAAATGTGCTCCTTCCGAAAATACTGCTTGACTTAAAGATCTTGCAGGATTAACCGAAGTATTTGTAATTGGTATGCTTATTAAATGTATTAATGTTAATGCTAAACCAATAGCAATTGGTGCAAAACCTTTTGGTGCTCTAGAATTAGTGCTTCCTAATATAATTAACAAGAAAAATAAAGTTAATAAAAATTCCGCAATAAAAGCAGATTGCATACTAAATCCACCAGGCGATAAAGCATCGTAACCATTAGCTGCAAAACCTCCAACACCTGTAAAACCAGATTTACCAGAAATTATAAGATACAAACATGCCGCAGCAACAATTCCACCAACTAATTGTGCAATAATATAACCTGGCAAATTCTTACCTTCAAATTTTCCACCTGCCCAAAGACCTAAGGAAACTGCCGGATTAAAATGACCGCCAGAAATATGCCCAACAGCAAACGCCATAGTTAAAACTGTTAAACCAAATGCAAGTGCAACACCTGCAAAACCAATACCTAATTCTGGGAACGCAGCAGCGAAAATCGCACTACCACAACCACCAAAAACAAGCCAAAATGTGCCGAAAAATTCAGCGAATAATTTTTTCATTTTCTAATAATTTTTAGTTAATATTTGATAAAGATAGTATATTCATCAATTAACCTATTATTTATAAATTATAACTTTTTAACAAGTTAGTAACAATAATCTTTTTTTTATTAATTATCTTTGCATTAAATTAAAACAAAATGTTAAAATTAGCACTTATTTCAATTGCATTATTAGGTATTGGCGTTTTAGGAATAGCCATAAAAATTTGGGCAAAAAAAGACGGTGAGTTTGATGGTACTTGTGCAGGTAAAAATGTACGTATGAAACAAGAAGGAATTGTTTGCGGTTGCGGAAAACAAGAAAGTTGTTCTTCGAGTTTAGACAATCAAGTAACTACATAATTTGCTTTTTGAAATATTATATATTGCTTTTGTACTAACTGTAATTACACAACTTTTATATTACTTTGTTATTTTTGGTCAATTTACTTTTTTCGAAAAAAACAAAAAAAATATTTCAAAATTATTACCAATTTCTATACTAATTTGCGCTAAAAATGAAGCGCAAAATCTACGACAAAATCTACCGTTTATTTGTTGTCAAGAACACGCTAATTTTGAAATCATTTTGGTAAATGACCATTCTACAGATGAAACTTTAGAGGTGATGAATTCTATTAAAACGGAATTTAACAAAGTAGCGATTACAATTATTAATCTAACCAATTCTAAAAGTAACAAAAAAAATGCTTTAACTACAGGAATTGAACGTGCAAAAAATAATTATTTACTTTTAACAGATGCCGATTGCAAACCAAATTCTATAAATTGGATTAATGAAATGTCTGCTAATTTCAATAATCAAAAAACAATTGTTTTAGGTTATGGCGCTTATCAAAAAATAGAAAAATCTTGGTTAAATAAATTAATTAGATTTGAAACTTTATTAACTGCAATTCAATATTTTTCATACGCAAAAATTGGTTTGCCATATATGGGTGTTGGCAGAAATATTGCGTACACCAAAGATAATTTTAATAAAACTAAAGGATTTTCTTCTCATAAAAACATTAAATCTGGTGATGATGATTTATTTGTAAATGAAATTGCAACCAATAAAAATACGGCAATTTGTTATTCAGAAAATAGTTTTACCATTTCTAAATCACACACTAATTTTAAGAAATGGTTACAACAAAAAAGAAGGCACATTTCAACTGCAACACATTACAAATCAACACACAAAGTGTTGCTTGGTTTGTTTTATGTTAGTCAATTTTTGTTTTGGTTTCTAGCAATAGTTCTATTAACTATTGGTTTTAATACAAATACTATTTTGTTATTGATTTTAATTCGGATTGGTTTTCAATATATAATCTTCGGTTTAACCGCAAAAAAATTAGACGAAAAAGATTTAATTTTAAGCATACCTTTTTTGGAATTGTTTTTGATTGTCATACAAATGAGTATATTTATCCAGAATTTAATATCCAAACCAAAACATTGGTAATTGAAAGAATCTAAAGACAACATAAACAAACAAATTGAAAAAGCCATAAACGGCAATCAAAATGCTTACAAAACATTACTAAATACACATTGGGTAAGTGTTTATAATTTCTTGTTTGAAAAAACAAAAAATACAGATGAAGCAGAAGATATTACTATCAAAACTTTTGCAAAAGCATTTGATAAATTAACAACATATAACAATAAATATGTTTTTAAAACTTGGTTAATTACCATTGCAAAAAACATTTATATAGACCATTTAAGAAAGCACAAAACGGAAACCATATCGATTACAAAAGAAGATAATTCGGTTTTTGATATTTATGACGATTCGCCTTCGATAGAAGATAAAATAATTACAGAACAAAATTTAGCACAATTATTAGCGTATATTAAAAAATTAAAATGGCATTATCAAGAAGTAATTCAATTGCGATATTTTCAGGAAATGAGTTATAAAGAAATTGCTAAAGAGTTAGATCAACCAATGAATAATGTTAAAGTAAAACTACTTAGAGCTAGAAAACTTTTGGCTGAGATTATTAGAGGAAAATGATTAACGAAGACATAAGACCGCTTCGCTAAAAGACACAAGACTGTTCATAACTAGTTATACATTAGTATTTAGTTATAGAAATTAGATTTAAACGAAACGATTAAACAAACAACAATTAAATGAAAAAAATAATTTTTACCACAATATTTCTATTTCTATTTAAAATAGGTTTTGCGTCCTTTATATTAATACCAATGGATGATGTTAGTCAAAAAAACCACTTAAAAGCCTACGGAATTACTTATTTTTCCCTTGAAAAAGGCAATAAAGTAAAGTGGTTACTAAATTACCGTGGCGGTTCATTTTTATTGGAAGATATGGAAGTTTTTAGAAACGAATGTACTATTAGAGGCGTTACTTTTGAAGTGATTTCAGATACTGAAGCAGTTACAATTTTAGAAGAAATTAGTAGTCCTTCACAAAATATGGATGCTGTTTTATTAGAAAAAGCACCAAAAATTGCAGTATATTCCCCAAAAGATAAAATGCCTTGGGACGATGCAGTAACCATGGTTTTGAATTATGCCGAAATACCATATGATGTGGTTTATGACGACGAAGTTTTAAAAGATGAACTCGTAAAATACGAATGGTTACATTTACATCACGAAGATTTTACTGGTCAATATGGTAAATTTTATGCTTCGTATCGTGCAGCGCCTTGGTACATTGAAGGCAAAAAATATGCAGAAAGTTTAGCTACAAAATTAGGTTACGACAAAGTGTCTAAAGAAAAATTAGACGTTGCATTACGAGTTCGTGATTTTGTAATTGGTGGCGGTTTTATGTTTGCTATGTGTAGCGCAACCGATAGTTTTGACATCGCATTATCCGCACAAGGTGTTGATATTTGTGAAGCAATGTTTGATGGCGATGGATCGGAAGCAAATTACCAATCAAAAATTGATTATGATAAAACCTTTGCTTTTAAAGACTATCATTTAGAAAGAAGTCCGACTGTTTATGAATTTTCGACAATAGATATGACTAGAAAACGTAGAATTAAAAAAACGTTAGACTATTTTACTTTAATGCAATATTCCGCAAAATGGGATCCTGTACCAACCATGTTGTGTCAAAATCACACCATGCTAGTAAAAGGATTTATGGGGCAAACTACTTCTTTTGACCCAAATACTGTAAAATCTAATGTGCTGGTTATGGGACAACTAAAAACAAATGGCGAAGCAAAATACATTCATGGTGTTGTTGGTAAAGGCATGTTTACTTTTTATGGTGGTCACGATCCTGAAGATTATCAACATAGAGTTGGCGACCCAAAAACGGAATTAGATTTACATCCTAATTCACCAGGTTATCGCTTAATTTTGAATAATGTTTTGTTTCCTGCTGCTAAAAAGAAGAAACAGAAGACTTGATGGATTGTACAAAAAAATAGTATCAACGCACTTTATTAATTTATTTCTTTAAGTCCGTTTACAATCAAAATTTGTAATTGATTTTTATGTGCTTTAGTAGCTCTATTACCTGCATTACTTTTAACTATCTTACTAATTTTATTTAAATTATATAAAGACATTGCCTTTGATGCGTTAGTATATCTACTACTTGATTTTCCCGAAACTATATTAATTAATTGTTTCGTATAATATGTTTGTAAATTCTGTCTAAATGAATTTACGTTTCCATTAATATCTTTTTCAAAAATAGCATCATTTAAATCCGTCATAAAATCATCTAATTTGTACTGATTTCCGTATAATTCAGAGTCAGAAATGCGCTGCAAAGTTTTTCTGTGCAATATATGCTTTAGAACACTTTTTTGATAATTTAAAACATTGGTATGAATTTTTGGGTCTTCTGTACCACTAAAAAAGTTAAAACCTCTTCTTTGTTTTGCTAAATAATTATACAATTTATTTGGAGCACTAAAAGCATTTGGAGCAAAGACATAAGTAGATAAAGCATTCATTGCACGTTTTTGATCTACTAAACTTACTGGAGTATATGGTTTTGTTCCTCCTTTTTGACCAATTGTTGCTCTATCTATATAAACGCCACCAATAAATCTTGAAATCACATCTGCGGCTCTGGCAGATTGACGATTTAAAATATGATACGCATTTCGTAATTCATGATATGACTTTCCTTTTATAGAAAAGTTACTTTTAATATCTAACATTAGTGCATTAACCATTTCTATTCTGTCAATAGAATATGCTATTTGATTATTTGACATATCACCAGTCATTACTCTTGGGTCAATTGCTTTACCAGCAGAACGCATATCATCTGCATCATTACCAAATATTAATTCTGGTTGTGTAGATTTATCTAAAATAGTTTTTAATTCTTTACCTGTTTTTACATCTGTATAACCGTATTGAATTGCCCAAATATCATAAGGCCCAATAGACATATCATAATATTGACCTTGTTTTGACCTATCTTTTGTAATGTTAATTGCTGCATAATCCATTACAGAACCTGTTAAACATTTTCCTTTAATAAAATCTGCATCTGCGAGTTGTTCAGGTGTAAATAACTGACTTGCTTTCATGTTATGATTTAAACCTAAAGTATGTCCAACTTCATGCATGATCAAAGACTTCATCGCTTCTTTTCTCATGCCTTTCATTTCTAAATCAGACACACCGTTTGCTGCTAAAACTGCTAGACCAAACAAGGTGTTTTCATGCATTAAGTGACCTAACGAGCAAAACAATTGGTTGTTTGAATTATGAAATAGTTCTTGCGTTAATTCATCATTATTCATTTCGGAATGAGAAACTGTTTCAAAAATACGTTCGTATTTAACTCTATTGGTAAAATGTACATATTCTAACATAATGTCTGCACCCAATATTTCACCAGTTCTTGGGTTAACAAAACTTGGTCCATAACCACCAAATGGTGGATTTGGTGAAGATGTCCAACGTAAGACATTATAACGAACATCTCCTGCATCCCAATCGGCATCATCTGGTTGCATTTTTACAACCATAGCGTTTTTAAATCCTGCTTTTTCAAAAGCAATATTCCATTCTAAAACACCTTCCATAATAATATCTCTAAACTCTACAGGTGTTGAATTTTCCAAATACCAAGTTATTGGTTTTATTGGTTCTGAAATTGCAGCATTTGGATCTTTTTTCTCTAAGCGCCATCTATGTATGACATCTTTATAAGGCGTTGCAGAAGTTGAAGTCATATCGGTAACTTGTGTCATAAAATAACCTACTCTAGCGTCATCATATCTGATATTATAATTATTTTCTGGCATATTCATAAAAGTTTGAAAAACTTTTATAGATATAGTACTTGAATTTGACGAGTAACTCTTAGGATTAGAATACACAAATTCAGTTTTAATATTTGTGTTTTCTGGGTAGTTTTTTATTTCGTTTACTTTAGATTTACTTTTTGATAATTTACCTAAAGTTGGTTTACGTTTACTTCCTGGTCTTCTTGGAAGTTTAATTTTTGTAAACTTTTCATTCAAAAACAAAGCATCCGCATCTATTAAATACATTCCTATTTTATCGTCTTTTGCTAATACTTTAAGACTCGCAACATTAGCATCTGTAATATTTGCTTTAGAAGATTTTGAAATTGCATTATTTTCATCAAAATAATAAGAAATATTTGGCATAATAAATTCAAGACGATCGTAATATTTTTTAATATTAAAAATTTTAGAACCACGATAAGAACCTCTATAAGCACCAGTCTCTACAACGCCATTTGCAATTTGTGAAAAATAAATATAATCTTTATTTAATTGTTCTTCTTTAACCAACATTTGCAGTTTACCTGTAATTGTATCTTGATAAATAGTAAATAAACCTTCTATTTTCCTACTACTTTTAGTGAGTTCTTTAATAGTTTTACTTTTTTTCTTTGGTTTTGGTTTGGATTTAATCTCTGTTTTAGTTTTTTTCTTCTTTTTAAAAAACTGAGCGCTTACATTAGAAGTAATGAGTAGTGATAATATTACTAATAGACTTGTTATTTTAATTCTAAACATGTTATAAAAGGTTTGTTCTTCCGTAGCAATTTATAACAAATAACATATTAAATATGTTAAAATTTTGTTTAAATTTATAATTCAAATAATAGACAATCATCTACGAATTCTAAAGCAAAGAACTAACAACCAATAACTCGTTATATTTTTGAGGTATAATTAATCCTTAAAAAACAAATTATGAAACGAGTTATCACATTAATTGCAATATTAACAAGTATTTTATTTTATGGCCAAGAGTTTAAAACTACAACCGATTTTAAAATCACTAATATTAAATCGGAATTAAACAACACTAAAATTAACGATTCACAAAATTTAGAAATCTACCTTTATAAAGAAGATGAACCTATTGCTAAATTAATAAAAATGGACAAAGATGATTTAGACTTCTTTATGGATGTAACAGTTAAAGTTCTAAAAAACACAGAATTAAATAATGTAAAACAAATTATTAAAGTTGAATTTGAATTTTTAGCATGTTGCTCAAATTATGAATCTTTATATTTTATCGAAACAACTAATAATGAGTTTATCAAACTACCACAATTAGATTATATGTTTTGCGAATATGCAACCGATAAAATGGAATATATTTTTCCATCTCAAAAATTCGGACAAACAAATAAAATATTAACTACAGAATCTTATTTAGATATACACCAAAAAACAGAATCGGTAAAAATAGTAAACACACAAATTTGGGAAGAAATGAATGCCGTAGAAGTTTATTCTTATAATTATAGGGATTAGAAAAAAGTTTCCCGCAGATTTCGCAGATTTTCGCAGAACTGAATCACAATTGTTTTCTTGTGGGATTTTGTAGAACTAACTTATGATTTTTTTCTCCCGAAGATTTCGCAGATTTTCGCAGAACAAACTCACAATTATTTTTTCTTGTGGATTATTGCAAAACTAATTTATGGTTTTTTCTCCCGCAGATTTCGCAGATTTTCGCAGAACAGGTTCATCATTATTTCTTTACAATTCTGTGTAATTAACCTTTTTCTTCCGTTTTTCACACGACAGATTCATAATTATTCCCATACAATTCTGCGAAAATTTGCGGAATCTACGGGAGACTTTTTCCCTAAAATAAAACCCTATCTTTGTAAAATAATGCATAAACACAAATTACTTTTATTTTTTCTATTAATTAACTTCATAAATTTTGCTCAAAAAAAACAGATTAGAGCATATAATTTAGAAGATGGTTTGCCACAATCTCAAGTTTATGATATAGTGCAAGATGACTTTGGTTATCTTTGGTTAGGAACTAAAGGTGGCGGAATTGCAAGATTTGATGGCGAACAATTCAAGGTTTTTAACGAAAAAAAAGGGTTGATATCCAATTATATTTATGCACTAACTCTGGTTAATAAAAAACTATTAATTGGTAGCAAATATGGTCTTTCCGTTAAGGATAAAAACGTATTCAAAAATTATAAATCGCCACAGATAAATCAGTTTTTAACTATAAATAATTCTGTTTTTATTGGCACAAATAAAGGTTGTTATGTTTTCAAAAACGATAAATTATCTAAAATTGATATTGTTCATTCCATAAATACCAGCGAAATAAATGACATTAAATTCAGTAATAATTGGTTTTATTTTGCCACAAATGCTGGTTTATATAAAGTTAGTTTAGATTTCTCAAAAAAAATAAAACTAAGTGATTTTGATTTTAAAAGTATCGCTATTTATAAAGAAAAGATATTTTGCGCTTCGTTTATAAACGGAATTTTAACCTTTACTAAAAACAATAAAAGTCAAATAATAAATAACACAAAACGGATAAATAATATTAGTATTATTAACGACAAATTATGGATTGCAACCGACGATAATGGTGTTACAATTATAAACACAACTAATTATAAAACAGTCCAGCATTATAGTATCAAAAATGGTTTATCGACTTCACATATCCGAAAAACAATTAAAGATAAACAAGATAATATTTGGTTAACTTCTGCTAGTGGCTTTTTTAAACTATACGAAAATAATTTTACACATTTCAATCAAAATAACGGTTTGTTAGGCAAACCTGTTTACGCAATTCATCAATATAACGATTCTATTTTTGTGTCTAATGCTAAAAACGGTTTGTTTAAAAAGGATAGTTTAGGTTTTCATAAAATCAAGCAAGACAATAATTTTTTAAATGTAAAAGCAAAAACTTTAGCCAACGACAACAACGGAAATCTATTTGTAGGAACAAACGAAAAAGGAATTTTAGTCTTACATAATTCCAAAAAAGATTCAATTATTAGTTATTTAAATAAAGACAATTCCATTGCAGTTGACACCATAAAAATTAAGTATCGTTTTACAGATACTATAAATTCTGAAAAAGGTTTACCATATAAATGGATTAAAAAAATACAAGTAAAAAACAATAAAATTTGGGTTGCGAGTTACTCTAGTGGCATTTCTAGTTTTAATTACAGCACACAAGATAAGGCTATTTATAATCTTAAAAATTATAAATTAAACGCTAAAGATATCTATGTTAATGACATAGTTACCGATAAAAATAATACGCTTTGGTATGCCACTAAAAGTGGAAGTATTGGTTATATCGACAAAAAAAGACACATACATTTACCTAATATTTTAAAACAAAATACTAGCATCAGAACCTTATTATTTCATAAAGAATTGTTGTTTTTAGCAACATCCGACAAAGGTATTTGGTGGTCTAACTTATCTAAACCAATAAAATTTACACGTTTGGTTGGTAAAAAAGAATTGTATTCTAACAATATTTATCAATTAATTTTTGATGCTAAAAATCAACTTTGGGCAGGAAGCGAAAATGGTGTTGACAAAATTAGTTTAGACGAAAACAATAATATAAAAGACATAAAACATTTTGGAAGAAATGATGGCTTTTTAGGTATTGAAACCTGTTTGAATTCCGTTATAAAAGACAAAAACGATAATTTATGGTTCGGTACAATTAATGGTTTAACAAAATACCAACCAACAACTTCAAAACAAAAACAAGAAAAACCTAACTTATTTTTTGAAGATATTATGGTTATGAATACTTCATTAGATTCTATTAATTTTACTGATTTTTCAAAAAATAAAAAATCAATAGATCTAAAACCAAATCAAAAATTATTGTCTTTTTATTATAAGTCGATTGATTTAAATAATCCAAAAGAATTTAAATATCGTTGGAAAATAGACAATTTAGATTGGAGTGAATGGAAAAAAGACACTAAAATTAATATTTCATCCGATTATGGTAATCATACTTTTTATGCACAATCTAGAGATTTAAATTGGTTAGAAAGCGATGTTATTTCGTTTCAGTTTAAAAGAGCAAAACCTTTATTAAAAGAACTTTGGTTTAGAACATTAATCGGTGCAATTATTGGTTTATTATTATTGTCTTTAATTCTAAATTATTTCAGAAAACAAAAACTAAAAAATCAACAAGAAAAAGCGCATTTACAATTAGAAAACGACTTATTAACCTTAGAGCAAAAGGCATTGCGATTGCAAATGAATCCGCATTTTATTTTTAATGTACTCAACGGAATCAAAGCAATGAGTTTAAACGACACTAAAAAAATGCATACTACCATTAATAAATTCGCCACTTTATTACGTGCTACTTTAACCAATTCTCGCAAAAACAATATCACATTAGCAGAAGAAATTACAACACTTAAAAACTATATTGAAGTAGAGCAATTAATGACCGAAAAACAATTTGATTATACTTTAAATGTAGAAACCGAATTAGACACCGAAGAAATTTTAATTCCGCCAATGCTAATACAACCATTTGTGGAAAACGCTATAAGACACGGGATTTTAGCCGTAAAAAGAAAAGGAGAATTAATTTTATATTTCAAAACCAAAAACAACTTTTTACATTGTACCATAATTGATAATGGCATTGGCATCAACCAATCTAAAGCAAATAAACCAAAAAGCAACCATCAATCTATGGCTTTAGAAGTAACCAAAGAACGAATTCAACATTTAGCAAAAAACAATACGTTAATTATTGAAGAGATTATTAATGAAAATGGTAAATTAGCAGGAACAAAAGTGGTGTTTAAAATACCTTTAGTAACGGATTATTAGATTTAAAATATGACTTAAGACCGCTTTCGCTTAAAGACATAGGACTAAAAGATTGAAAGATTGAAAGATTGAAAGATTGAATTTTAAGAAAACCTCCTTAGTTAAACCACTAACTTAGTTTCTTTCCTTTGGAAAGACGGAAGATAGGAAAACATATAACATGAATAAACTAACCGCAATTTTAGTAGATGATATGCCAAACGCATTGCAATTACTACAAAACGACTTACAACAAAACCATAAAGAAATTGAAATTATTGCAACTGCAAAAAGTGTTGTAGAAGCAGCAAAGGTTTTAAGAAAACAAGAACCAGATATTTTATTTTTAGATATTATGCTTGGTGACGGAACTGGTTTTGATGTTTTAGAAATATTTCCTGATTTAAAATCGAAAATCATTTTTGTTACAGCAAGTGATGAATTTGCCATTAGAGCATTTAAATTTGCTGCTATAGATTATGTTTTAAAACCATATTCCGATGAAGATCTAGCACAAGCAATTAATAAAGCAAAAAGTCAGATTCAACCAAATAATGAACGTTTATCTGTATTAAAAGATACGCTTTCTATGCCGAATTCTAAACCTAAAAAGATATCACTTCATACCTTAGAAAAAATTATTATTGTAGATTTAGAAGATATTGTTAGATGTGAATCCGATAGTAATAACACTATTTTTTACCTCAACAATGACACCAAAATATTTGTAACAAAAACATTAAAATATTTTGCAGATTTATTAAAACAATACGATTTTATAAGAGTACACCAAAGTCATTTAGTTAACTTACAATTCATAAAAGAATTTATAAAACGTGATGGCGGTTATTTATTAATGAAAAACAAAAAAACCGTACCTGTTTCGGTTAGAAAAAAATCGGAAGTTATTGAGGTTTTAGGTAAGTATATATAATTGAAACTCTGTTTTTAACCAAAGAACACTAAGAAAGCACTAAGTTCACAGGGCAAACGCATTAAAACTCAAATAATATGTACGGGTAAATAATCACATAAATCGTTAAATATCAATTAATTAAATTTGTTTAATTGATTATAAATGTGTATATTG
>JAMONN010000246.1 GCA_027065775.1 Flavobacteriaceae bacterium
TAGTTTTCCGTTTACTACTTCAGTTATTAAAAATTCTAATAAATTATCTTCTATTTTAATAGCTAACTTTCCTTCTGTACCAGAAACTAAATTTACATCAAAAGATCCTGCTACTGAGATTTGATCGTAATCGCCTACGTTTCTTGTTTTATTTACCACATTGCCATTTCCTTTTGTTCTTGAAAACCATTGTGACTGTACGCAAGATGTTGATAATACTAATACTGCTAATAAAATTATTGCTTTTTTCATGATATATGTTTATTTATTATTGCCTCATTTTTTTTCTTAGAGAACGGATTATTAATTTGATTTTTATTGATTTTCGAATAACTTCACGCCACCATAATCGGAATCTATTTGTATGGTTGCATTATTATTTTGATCTTTATGATATCCTTTATAATGTTTACTCGTTGATTTTACCATTTTTTTATTAAATATAAAATCTCCATCTGCATTTAAACTAGCATAACTCAAATCTACTTCTATACTACAAGCGGCATTTGTATCTATACCAATTTTGATACCTGTATAATCGGAATCTATTTTTACAGATTCAAAATTATTTTGCATTCCTGCAATTCTGATAGAACCATAATCGGCATCTAATTCAATTTTTTTATAGATTTTACCAAAACGCATGGATAAATAATCGCCATCGCCTTCAATATAATTTGCTTTATCTACTTTAATACTTCCGTAATCACAATTAAATTTTAGGCTTTCTATATTTTCAAAATTACTTGTACTATAATCGGCATCTAATAAAATATTTTTTGCTGCACCAACGGTAAATTTCGAGTAATCTGCATCTATTTTTCCGCCATTGATAAATTCTATAGTAGAATGGTTTGAGTAATCTGTTGTAATAGTATTGTTTTTGTTATTAAGTGAACCAATTACTATTTTACCATAATCACAATTTATATTTGCTTCACCGTCTAATTCATTTAAATAAATACTACCATAATCGTTATAAATATTTAGGTTATTACTCTTAGGCATTTTTACTTTGTAATTTATTTTATAGTTAAGGTTATTATTAAAACTACCCCAAGAAAACCAATTGCTAGATTTGCTTTTACCTATTTTTGTTTTAGCATAAACCTCTTGCCTATTTCCGTTAAAGTCTATATTTATGTTATCTAATTTAGAAATTACTTTATCTTCATTATTGCCACTTACTGTAATTTCAATTTCAAAAACTACTCGATTTTCATCCCAAGAAGTAATATCTACATTGCCATAACGATTGTTAATTTTTAATAAAGCATCGCTACTTACAGAGTACTCTTTATGTATAGTTTTTGATTTTTTGTATTTACCTTTTCCATTATTGGAATAACTTAATACTGGTACAAATAATAAGCATATTAATATCTTATATAGTGTTATTTTCATTTTTATTATTTTTTAGTTGTCTAAAATTGTCTAAGTTTTGTAATAGGTTTTGCAAAACGTCTATTCTTTGTTGGTAGTTATGAATCATTGCAAAAATGATTTCTTTACTATTGCTGTTATTTTTTAATTCTATGGTTAATTTTTTATAATTTCCTTCTATTTGATGTATCTGTAAGAATGCATCTTCTATAATTTTAGCGTTTTCAGGATTTTTTTCTTTGTTAATTTTTTCAATTTCTTGATGAATAACCGAAGCAAAATAATCTTGTGTTTCTTCCATTTTAGGGGAAATTTCGGCTAATTCAATACCTTTATTTATTTGTACAGATGTAAAAACAATTCCGAAAAGCATTAGTATAGATGCTGCTACTGCAACAAATTTAAAATTGAATTTCTTATTTGGCTTTATTCCTTTTAACTTTGACTCAAACCTATTAAAGTGACCAATAGTTGGCTCTTCCAAATCAAATTGATTTTTTAGATTGTTACAGGTTTTATTTAGATTATCCATTTTTTTATTAATTAGTTTATTTTGCACGCAGATTTTCGCAGATTTCACAGATTTTTCTCTTTCTCTTTCTCTTTCTCTCTTCGCTAATCGCTTTTTACTTTTCGTTCTTTACTCTTCACTTAGCATAAATCTCAACTTATTTTTTGCTCTAGAAATTGTTGTTCTTACATTTTGGTTATTTGTTTTTAATATTTCTGAAATTTCATCATTATCAAATCCTTCAATTAAACTAAGTGTTAACACTACTTTATAATTATCTTTTAGTTTTTTTATAGCATTTAATATCTCTTCTGCTTTAAGTGAATTGTAATTTGCATCTACAACAGCATCTTCTACTACACTTAAATTATTTACTTCAACATTACTATCATTCCAACTTTGAATATTTTTATTTTTCTTTAATTGAGTCAAACTTTTGTTGATGACTATTCTTTTTAACCAAGAACCAAAAGGAACATTTTCGTTACCAAATTTACTTTCCGATTTAAAAGTGCTCAATTTCGAAAATGCTGTAAGAAACGACTCTTGCATAATGTCTTCGGCTTCAAAACTATCGTTCAAAATCCTTAGTGCTATGTTGTACATTGCTTTGTAATAGCACTTATAGACCTCTAGTTGAGCACTTTGCTTTCCTTCTAAGCATTCACTTAAAAGTTGCTTGATATTTTGGTTTTGGTTATACAAGAGTTCGTTTCTATCTAAAAGACAAAGGTCTTTTAAAATTGTTACAGTTTTATGAATATTTTATTTCTAATACGAATATAATCGAATTAAAATTAATCTAATTTTATTTTGGAAACAAACATAAAGTCAGGGTTTCACTTAAAGTGAAACCCTGACTAAAAATGTTTTTGGTTAAAAATTGTTATGAATTAATAAGTGAGTCAAAATGCTATTCTTGCTTTGGATAATGGTATTTTATCCATGTACCAAAGGTAAAACACCTTTAGTTTTCATATATTCTGCTTCGTAAGTTAAAAAATCATCCCATTTTTTATCTACAATAGTACGATCTTGATATTGTCTTGCAAATTTTAAAAATAAAGCATGATGACCTGCTTCAGATTCTAATAAACCTCTAAAGAAAGTTGCTAATTCTTTGTCTTTTAAATTATCGGATAATACTTTAAAACGTTCACAACTTCTGGCTTCAATAATTGCTGCCATTAATAATCTACTGATTAATGCATCTGTTCTGTCTTTTGTTTTCGGAAAAAATTTACGCAAATATTTTGCATATTCACTTGGTTGATCTCTACCTAAAACCATGTTTCTAGAAACCATAATATCGTGTACCATTTTAAAATGCTCCATTTCTTCTATGGCATGATCTGCTAATGCTTGTACCATTTCGGATTCTTCGGAATAATTAATAATTAAAGAAATCGCAGCACCAGATGCCTTTTGCTCTGCATAAGCATGATCGGTTAATAATTTTTCTAAATTATCTTCGCAAATTACTGCCCAAGATTTATCTGTTTCGTGTTTTAGTCCTAGCATATATTTTAGTTTTTAAAGTTAAAAGTTTTAAAGTTAAAAAGTTAAAATGTGTACATTTCAAACTTTTAACTTTACGACTTTCAACTAAAGTTCAAACATCTTATAAGATTGTTTTGTTTTTTTAATTATTTTCTCTGTTCGTTTTGCGTTTGTATCGCTAATAAATAATTGACCAAAATTATCATCATTCACTAATTGAATTAACTGCGAAACTCGATCTTCATCTAATTTATCAAAAATATCATCTAATAAAAGCAACGGTTTTTTATCCGTTTGTTTTTTAATAAAATGAAATTGCGCTAATTTTAAAGCAATTAAAAAAGATTTTTGCTGCCCTTGTGATCCATATTTTTTTATAGGATAATCATCAATTTTAAAAATTAAATCGTCTTTATGAATTCCAACAGTAGAATATTGCATTATTTTATCTTTCTGTAAATTTTCTTTAAGCAAATCATTAAAATTTTGATGTTCTAATTGTGATTTATATTTTAAATTCACTTGTTCAACACCATTAGAAATAAGACTGTATTGTTCTTTAAATACCGGAATAAACTCTAATAAAAATTCTTTTCTTTTATTATAGATACTAGTGCCAAATTCGATTAATTGTTCGTTATATATTTCTAAATTTAAAGCATTAAATGTATGATTTGCAGCAAAGTATTTTAAAAGGGAATTACGTTGT
This sequence comes from Flavobacteriaceae bacterium, assembly GCA_027065775.1. Lineage (GTDB taxonomy): Bacteria > Bacteroidota > Bacteroidia > Flavobacteriales > Flavobacteriaceae > S010-17. Next base: position 4,104 of record JAMONN010000246.1, read on the forward strand.
GATAACGTTTTTTGATATTTTATAAGTGTGGTTAAATACGATTCATCCGCTTGAGCGATAACACCATCTATAAATTTACGCCTAACATCACTACCATCTGCAATTAAATCACGATCATTTGGCGAAATAATAACTAGTGGAATCTTACCAATATGCTCCGATAATTTTGTGTATTCTTTTCCGTTTCTTTTAATTATTTTTTTATGACCTTTTTTTAAACTGCAATGTATTATTTCTTCTCTATTGTCTTTTTGATAAAAACCTTCGATTACAAAAAAACCTTCTTGATGTTTTATATGTTGAGAAGCAACACTATTAAAATAGCCTTTGGTAAAAGACAAGAAATAAATACTTTCTAAAATATTGGTTTTTCCGACACCATTTTTCCCAACAAAACAGTTTATTTTTTCATCAAAATCAAATTCTGCAACAGCAAAATTTTTGTAATTTATAAGGTTTAAGTTTTTAAGAATCATAATTTGATGCAAAAAAACGAAATTTACGGCATTTCTAAGCGTAGTTTTCAATAAATATTATACTTTTGCATTTCGAAAAATAAAATTTAAGATGGCAACATATAAAAAACGTGGCGGAAAAGTAAGAAAAGAGAAATTTACAGATGCAGATGATGCGCAGCAAATTAATTATGATGGCGAATCAACAACGCAAGAAGTATTTGATGCATTAGACGAAACCGCAAACAAATCGGAACAATGGTTAGAAAAAAACCAGAAACCTGTATTTACTGTTTTAGCAATAGCACTTTTTGTAGTACTTGCTTTCTTTGTGTATAATAAATTTGTTAAAGCACCTAAAGAAGTGACTGCAGCAAATGAATTAAGCTATTCTAAACAACACTTTTTTGATGCTTTAAATACTACAAACAATGTAGATTCTCTATATACTATTGCATTAAATGGTATTGATGGCAATTATGGTTTAGTAGATATTGCTAAAAAATACGGTAGTACAAAAGCAGGTAATTTAGCAAATTATATGGCAGGTATGGCATATTTAAATATGAACGATTACCAAAAAGCAATTAATCATTTAGGTAAATTTTCTTCGGAAGATGAATTATTATCAATTGAAGCAAAAGGAAATATGGGTGACGCATTTGCCGATATAGACCAACCAAACGAAGCACTTGATTACTATTTAAAAGCAGCAAATTTAAAAGATAATGAATTTTTTACACCTATGTATTTATTTAAAGCAGGTAATACTGCAATGGAATTAGGTAAATTCGATGCAGCTTTAGGTTATTTTGAAACAATAAAAAACAAGTATTCAAAATCAGAACAAGGCAAAAAAATTGATTTATATATCAATAGAGCAAAACACGCAACTAGAAATTAGTTGATTTAAATAAAAATTAATTAAATCCTAAACCGAATAATTTCAGTTTAGGATTTTTTTTGTTAATAATATTTTTAACCTAACATCATTAATAAGAGGTAAAAACTGTACATTTGTTTGTATATTTAAAAGGCATGTTTAATAGTAAATTATTCAAATCTAGAACAAATTATGTGTTTGACTATAAACCACGGTTTTATGA
>JAMONN010000247.1 GCA_027065775.1 Flavobacteriaceae bacterium
TCTTTGAAATTATTCTACTAATATACTGAATATCAATGTTTTAAACTAATTATTTGACGTTTAATTTATTAATAATCAGTAAGTTGTGTTTTTGTCATGTACTAAACCACAAGGGTCACAAGGAAAGCACAAAGGTCACAAAGAAAATATACCGTTCAACTTTGTGAACTTAGTGCTTCCTTGTGTTCTTTGTGGTTAAAACATATTAGTAACGCTATATTAAACTAAAACTAATATGATTAAATAAAGCTTCGCTTTTAAAAATCAAACTTATATTTAATACCAGCTAAAAACTGAATGCCTTGTACTTCAAAACCTGTATATTTTTGATAGTCAGAATCTAAAACATTATTTGCATTAGCAAAAGCGGTTAATCTATCGGTAAAATTATAACCGAAATTAAGATTTAAATCCACGTAACTTTTATTGGTAATTTCGGTTTGTGTAGTTCCGAAAGTTGAAATAAATTCATCTTTACGTTCGCCAACAAAAAACAGATTTGCACCTGCATGCCATTTTTGCACATTATATTTTGCAAAAACGGTTGCTTGTATGCTTGGTAAATTCCATGCTTTATCTTGTAAATCTTTATCATAAGAATTGAATTGTACATTACCTCCAAAATTTAACTCTTTAGAAAAATCAATAGTAATTTCTCCAAAAACACCTAAGGTATTTATGTCATCATAAACAACCGAAAATGAATTTGCAAATTGATAATTTTCTTGTGGTCCTAGTTCGTTTAAATCATTATTTAATTTAAACAATGCTTTTGCTTCTTCATTTTTATAGGAAGCATTTACATTATAAGAAATATTAGAAGCCAATTTACCTTTTGCACCAAATTTAGCATTGAATTTTTCGCTAGTTCTACCAATATTTAGCGTTGGTGAAACAAACGGGTTTTCATCGGTAAAACTTTTGTACGAATGTTGGTGTAAATCGCCTGTAAAACCAGCATAAATAATCATCACATCTGTAATTAATTCATAAGTTGCGTTAATATTTGGGTAGATAAAAAACTTACTTTCTTGGTTGTCTTCCGTTGCTCCAGAATACACTAAATTTACTCCTAAATCTATGGTTAAATAATCTCTAATTACTTTAAAAGTTGGACTTGCACCAATATTAAAATACCCATATTTTAATTCGTTGTCTATAGTGTAATTTCTATCAAACTTTCCGCTAAGAAATTCTAATCTAAAATCGGTTTTTATTAATTCTGAAGAAATCGGAATTTCGAATGTAGGTTTTGCTAAAAAATGAATTTCTGAACTACTATAATTATCATTAAATATGTTTACATCTAAATTTATACCTTTAAAAAAGGATTCGTAATAGGTTAAATTTCCACCTAAATTAATGTTGCCATACGTTTGTTTTGGATCTAATGCAGTAAGTTGCGCATTGGATATAATTGGCGCATTTATTCCATACCAATTGTATTTTTGAAGATGATAACCACCATTTACTTTCCAATCAAAATCTCTACTTGATTTTTTATAATATAAGTCGATTTTTGCATCCATAAAATCGGAATCTACTCTAGAATCTTTAATATCACTAGAAGAAAGAAAATTTAATAAAACACCAAAATCATTATCTCTTGTTGTTGAAGAATGTACAAATGCTTCTACTTTTGGTGTGGTAAAATTCCCGAAACCTACACTTACGTAGTTATCGTAAATATGTTCTTTTTTCTTTCTTGCAACACCTTTTGCTTTCCCTTTTGAAGCCACAAATGTGGAAGCAACAGGAGCAGAACTTATAGAATATTCTACCGTTTTTTTCTCTTGTATTGCATCATTACCTTGCACCGGATTTTTCTTTACCTTAAAAGCATCTTTAATTTTTGGTGTGTATGGTTTTACAATATTCACTTCTTCTGTACCAATAGAGTCTTTTTTGACTTCTTGAGAAAAGATGGTTATAGTTAAAAGAACTGTTAGGATTAATATGGTGTATTTCATGTTTTGTGTTTTTTGTTTTCACGCAGATTTTTGTGGGTTTGTTTCACGCAGATTTTCACAGATTTCACAGATTTTTCTATCACAAATTCGCAAAATTTTGATCTGCGAAATCTGTAAAAATCTGCGTGAAAATTACTCTGGCACTACAGATTCATTAGTCTTCGCTACTTCTGTTTTTATTTTTTGTAATTCGGTTTCTGCTTCTGCTACAGTTTCTTTGTGTTCTTCTTTGGTTTTATAATTTTTAATTACGGTTTCTAAAATCAATGTTGCTTGGTAAGCGTCATCTAATCCGTAGAAATTTTTTGCCATAACAACTAAACCTTTAACTCCCCAAAATTTGTACGTAGAATATTCAGATGCTAATACTTGCACTTGTTTGTTGGAGTTTTTATAATCGCCATCTTGGTTTTTAAAATAGGCATCATAATAAATTGCTTCTGCTTTTAGTTCGCCTTGCGCCGTTAACGAAACTTCTTGGTATGCAGTTCTTGCTTTTTCTAGATCTTCCGTTTTTATGGCGGCTCTGGCAATGATTATTTTAGCATCGGTTTTAATTCTGTCTTCTAAATTTGTATTTAGTAAAATCTTTTCCGCGAAAGCGACTGCATTCTCATAATTTTCTAACTGATAATTACCTTTCATTAAATTACTTTGTGCGTATAAAATATTTTGATCTGTTTTAGCTTCAGATTCTAGACGCTCTAAAACGGGAATAGCGTTTTCCCAATCTTTATTTTTAAGCAAAACTTGCGATAAACGTGTTAAAGATTGTTCGGTATATTCGTTCGGTTCTTGGTTATTTATATATTGATAATGTGGTTTTGTTAAATCGAATTTCTGGTCGTTATAATACATTTCCGCTAGGTTAAAATGCGCTTGTAAAGCACTTAATCCGTTAGGGAATTGTAATAAATATTTTTTAAATCCTGCAATGGCTTTTTTCTTATTATTTTGCTGAAATTGTAAATCTGCTGCTTCATAGGTGTCATTATCTAATTCTGTATCAGTTACTTCTACAAAATCAATCCCTTGAATCCAAGTAGCATATTCATCCACTTTACCTAAATTAATATAAATCTGACGTGCATTATTTACCGCTTGTCTTGCTTCAGGAGTGTTTTTATAATCTTTAACAATTTGCTTGTATTTAACTAAGGCTTTTTCGCCTTGTTGCGAATTAAAATAAATTAAACCTTGCTTTAATAATGCTTTTGGCACTAAAGAAGATTTACGATGTTTGGTTACTACATTTTGATAGGCATTAATGGCATTGTTGTCTTCACGTGCTTTTTTATAGGCATTTCCTAAATTAAAATACGCTTCATCTCTTAATTTTGATTTTTTGTAGGTACTTAAAAACGTATTTAAGTTTTCTATTTTTTTTGTATTTCTACCTACAAATCCGTAAGAAATTGCTTTTTGAAACTGTGCATAATCTAGATTTTTACCTTTATTTTCAATTACTTTATTGTAAGTTTCTAAAGCTTTCCAATAATCACTTGTTATAAAATACGAATCTCCTAAACGTGAAAAAGCATCGTTAGTTTGGTCTGTTTTTTCTAAATTAGTTGTGTAATTTTTAAAATGTTGAATGGCATTTTCGTAATTTTTCAATTTAAAATTAACATAACCTAAATTATAATCTAGTTCGGTAAATTCTGGAGTTTCGGTTGCTTTTTCAAGCGAAGAAAATTCAGTAAAACCAGTTTTAGCTATTTCGAAATTATTAATTAAATAATTACTTTCTGCTTTCCAATAGGTTGCTCTTGCTGTAAAAACAGCATCTCTTTTTTCTTTTAATGATGTGTCGAATAAAGCGATTGCTTCTACATAATTTGTTTCATTAAATAATTGTAAAGCGCGATAAAATGCTACTTTTTGTAATACTTCTTTAGATTTTTTATCGTTCTTTTTCTTTAATAATTTTAACGCGCCAACATAATCTTTAGAAGTTACATAACTACTTACCAATAAATCGTTTATTTCTTCTTTAATTTCTGATTTTGGATATTGTGCTAAATATTCGGTTAAAACATCTGGCACAGATTTATATGGGTTACCAATTTCGTAACTTAATTTAGCATAATTTAACCAAGCATCTTTTTTAATGGTATTGCTATAATCTAATTCAATGGCGTTTTTAAATGCCGTTAATGCTTCTTGTTTTTTACCTGTTTTTAGATAACAATTGGCTATTTGATACGAAGCATTTTGTGAAACTGCGGATTTTCCACCAATAATTTTATTGAATTGTAAAATGGCATTGTCATAATCGTTTTGTTTGTAATATGCGTAACCTAATTGGTAATAATCTGTGTTATTCCATTTGCCACGTTTGCCTTTGTAATTTTTTAAATGCGGAATTGCTTCAGCATATTTTTCTAAATTAAAATAACTTTCACCAATAATTTTAGAAACATCAGAAATCTGTTTTCTGTTAGCACTTTGTAAAAATGGTTCGGCAATATCTATTGCTTCTTGAAATTTACCTAACTTAAATTTGATGTTTGCTTTAAAATACGGAATGTCTTTTCCTAATTGTGTATTGTTTTCTACTTGACCTAAATATTTATCGGCATTATCAAAATCGTCTTGCTGATACGCCATAAAACCATAATAATATTTTGCTTGTGCGCCATATTTAGGTGATTCTAATAAGGTTGCGAAATAGTTTTTTGATTTTTTATAACTCTTCGCATTAAATAATGCATAACCATATTTAAAATTAAAATCTTCTTCTTGTCTTCGGGTTAAACCTTTAGTATCTACATTTTTAAACCATTTTAAGGCGTCGTTATATTTACCGTAATCGTAGTAATAATCACTTACATCTCTATAAGCATCGTTTCGTTTGGTACTTGTTGGATAATTTTGCACAAAATCAGCCATCATTGCGCCACCATTTCTGTCGTTTAAATGTAAAGCGGCAAAAGCGATGTAATAATCGCAGGTTGCTTTATTTTCTGAATTATCAGAAAACTGATTTCTTACTTTAGAAAATAATTGTTGTGAAGCAATATAATCATGACTTTTATATAAGTCGATTGCATGATTAAATTCTTTTAAATTATTAGTGTAAATATCGGTTTTTTGCGCAAATAGTTGACTTACAAAAAGTAATGTTATAGCAATAAATAATGTTTTAATACGAATCATAATTTCTACGGATTATCTTCAAAAATAGAAAGACTTTAGGTACTAACGTAAAAATTTAATTTGAATTGTTAACAGAGTTGTTAAAGTGATTTTTATTGGAATACAGATGACACGGATTTCACAGATTTTCACGGATTAATAATTTTTTTTTGGTTTTTTGGTTTTGTTTAAAATTTAGTATATTCGTATTTTAAAACCTCGTTATGACTACTATCACTATACAAAAAGACATAAAATTACCAAAAACTAAATTTAAAACTATTGAAGAGTTGTTAAAAGCACTTAAAAAAATTGCTCCTTTAAAATTTTATCAAGAAGATGCATCTAATTTTTCTAAAAAAACATTACAAAACATTGAAAAATCTAAAAATAATCCTACTAACCTCAGTTCGACGTAAGAAAAGAGTAATTTTAACATAGAAAGAGCAGAATAATTAGTATATTTAAACTCTGACAATCAAATATTTAACTAATTATTCTACTATGATTTCTAAAGATAAAATTAC